>JBMYUK010000054.1:0-10408 GCA_049605275.1 Phycisphaeraceae bacterium | reverse complement strand
CGTCATCCACGCCACGAGCCCGAGCGTCACGCTACCGGCGGGCTCGGGCACCTGCGTCTGCAGCGGGAGGTTGTTCAGGCCCAGCGTCGCGGTGTACAGCAACTCGTCGCCGACCTCAAACTGTTGCGACGCGTTGGGATCGCCGGAGAAGAAGACGTCCTTGTCCATCGGCAGGCCCGGCGCGTTCGTGCGTGCGACGACTCGGCCGGCCGCTTTGTCGATCAAACGGGCCGGCAAATCGATGCCAAGCGCGTCGTTGATGGCGTCGAGATCGTGGCCGCTCCTGGCGTACAGCGCGTCCAACCCGCTTTGGCCGAGGACGAGCCAGTCGGTGGTGGTCGTCGCCTGATAGGTCGCGCGGGCGATCGGATCCGACACCGGGTTTTGCAAGAGTTGCAGGTTCGATCGCCCTTCGACGACCACCAACAGCCGATCGAACAGGAGGTTCAACGACGTCGCTCCCGAGCGCACGGACAGGTCCTCGAGCGGTCGGCTGCGCGTCGGCTCGTCTTGCCAGGGGGCGTCCGTGATGAGAGCCACCCCGCCTAGGCCGACGCCCGCGGGCAGCGACACGACGTCGAGCACCCGGCCGAATGCCGACGGCGAATACGGATTCGCATCGAGAATCAACAGGCTGTAATCGTGCAGCGGATCGACCTGACTCAACTCGATCGCCTGCCCGGCGACGGACGCCCGGTCGATCTCGCTGATGTAGGCCGCTCGCGTCGTCCACGGAAGCAGCGAACAGCCAACGAGCAGCAGCGCGAGCACGCGACCGGGAAGCGATGAACGATGTTTGACACCGGATTTCACGCGAAGAGTTTAACTCGATCGCGGCCCGATCCTCGGGGTTCATCGCGCCTCGCCGCAAAATCCCGCGTTGCGGTTAACGCCTAGTCGTATCAGTCGGACGCGTTCGCCGCCGCGTCGCCGGGGACGGGCTCGAGCATCTCGGCGTACTGGACCCAGGCGGGGACGAAGCCGGGCTGAGTCTGCGGCGAGCAGTCGCAACTCGCCAAGGGGTCGGATCCGGGCAAACCGGGTACGTGGATATAGGCCAGGGGCTCGAACGGCTTCGTCTCGCGGATCGAGACCGCGTCTTGGGTCGGGAAGTCGTCGGGCTTGTCGATGGTGACGTTGCCGGTGGCGAGCCACTCGAGGCTGCGTGCGAAGATGGTTTGGAAGCCGGCGCACGCGAGGGCCGGGCCTTCGTTCATGTTCTTCCACCAGTGGCCCATGACGTTAGTCATGACCAGGCCGTCGCCGTAGGGGATGGTCCAGACGATGGGTTCGTGGACGCCGGTGCCGCGGGTCTTGGGGTCGGCGTAGGCGGTGAGCAGCACGGTCATGTTTTCCGCCGGTCCGCGCTGGCCGTGGTAGAGCTCGTCTTTTGCGTGCATCCACTTGTCGGGCAGGCCTTTGAAGACGGGGTGCTCGTTGTCCCTGGTGTCGACGAGGTAGGCGTGCTGGCTGCCGTGCCCGGCGCCGGGGCCTTCGCCCGCGGGCAGCACTTTCTTGACGCCCGCGTCGTCGAAGTAGACTCGCTTGCCGGCCTTGTTGTTGCGCCAAAGCAGGCCGATCATCTCCTCGAACTCCGTCCAGCCGCGGAAGGGGTTGTTGCCCGCGTGGAACGAAAAGACCTTGCCGCCTTCGGAGACGTAGTCCAGCCACGCGGCCTTGACGTGCTCGGGCCACATCTCGCCGTTGTAGTTGAGCACGATGACGTCGTAGGCTTTGAAGTCGGGTTGGAAGGCCCGCCACTTCGCCGCCTTGTCCTCAGCCTTGCGATCGGGCGTCTGCAAAATCGTCGTCTCGAACATCTCGTAGTCGTCCAGGATGTTCACCAGGACCGGCGTGTCCATCATCCACGCGTGATTGTTCTGACCCGTCAGGATCGCGACCTTCACTTTCTCCGCGGCACCAACGCTCGCGCAACTCAAGACAGCGACGGAGAAGACGAGCATCAGTATGCCGGTTCGTTTCATCAAGCGGGCTCCGTATAGGGTTCGGTTCATCAAACGCGTCCAAGCAACATTATACGACGCTTCCACCGATCAACCGAACCGCTCCAAGCCGGGGCAGAGCGCAGCGCCGCCCCGGATATGCTTGCACGAGGGGCCGCATCGATCGCAAGATCGCCTTTCGAGGGTTCGCATCCGTCGATGATTCGCATCCGGGGCGGCGCTGCGCTCTGCCCCGGCTTGGGGGTGGGTGGCGGCGAATCTCGAAATGAAAAGCACCGCTCAAAGGCGGTGCTCGGTTAGTGGTGTCGCGGTGTCGCGCGGCGTTACTTGCGCTTGATCTTGTGCAGCGTGTGCTTGCGCAGCTTGGGGCTGTACTTCATCATGCCCGCTTTGAGCTTCTCGGCGATGCCGCCCTTGACGTTGATCGGCGTGCGATAGTTCAGGTCACCGGTCTCGGTGCACTGCAGCCAAACGTCTTCAACCGCGCCTTTGGATTTCTTTGCCATCTTGCTTACTCCACCGCTTCGATCGCGGGCATGAGGTCATTGTTTTCTTCGATCCGCAGCATGCGGATGTCTCGTACCGAAGCGGCGAACCAAGCGTACTCCGCTTTTAACTTCTGCACGGCCAAGACGCAGGTCACAGCGTCAACCGACTCGCCCCCGAAATAAACCGAACCCTGCTGCCAATCAAAACCAATGCCTTCGAGCACCTTGCGTATATCCATGTACGCGTTGTTGTAGCTCTCAACCGGGTACGTGTCTTTCAGTGTCTGGGTATCTAAATCAAAGGCAATGGCGTACATCCGATTGGCCCCGGTTTTGAGTCGGCCAAGACCTCGCTTCGTATCAGATCGCGTGCTCAGCGCCATGATGCGTCTCCCGATGAAAAGCCATAAGCGGCGATTATGCCGCCTATGACATTGTATATCGGTCCGATCGGATCACCCATTACTTGAGGATCTTCGTCACGACGCCGGCGCCGACGGTTCGGCCGCCCTCGCGGACGGCGAAGGACAGGCCCTCTTCCATCGCGATGGGCTTTTCGCCGAGGTCGATCTTCATCTGGACGTTGTCGCCGGGCATGCACATCTCGGCGCCGCCCATGAGCTCGATCTTGCCGGTCACGTCCGTCGTGCGGAAGTAGAACTGCGGGCGGTAGCCGTTGAAGAACGGGCTGTGTCGGCCGCCTTCTTCCTTGGTCAGGACGTAGACCTCGGCCTCGAACTCGCTGTGCGGGTTGATGGACTTGGGTGCCGCGAGGACCTGGCCGCGCGAGATGTCCTTCTTCTCGATGCCACGGAGCAGGCAACCGACGTTGTCGCCGGCCTGGCCTTCGTCGAGGATCTTCTGGAACATCTCGACGCCGGTGACCGTGGTCGTCTGCGTGTCGCCGAGGCCGACGATCTCAACCGAGTCGCCGACGTTGACCTTGCCTCGCTCGATACGGCCGGTGGCGACGGTGCCGCGGCCCTTGATCGAGAAGACGTCTTCGATCGACATGAGGAAGGGCTTGTCGATTTCACGCTCGGGCTCGGGGACCCAGGTGTCGACCGCTTCCATAAGTTCTGTGATGCACTTGGAAGCCTCGGGGTCGCCGGGGTTTTGCAGCGCGGGGAACGCGGCGCCCTTGATGATCGGCGTCTCGTCGGAGAAGTCGTACTTCTCGAGGAGCTCTTGGATCTCCATCTCGACGAGTTCGAGCAGCTCGGGGTCGGCGACGTCGCACTTGTTGAGGAAGACGACCAGGCGCGGCACGTTGACCTGCTTGGCGAGGAGGACGTGCTCGCGCGTCTGCGGCATCGGGCCGGTGTCGCCGGCGACGACGAGGATCGCGCCGTCCATCTGAGCGGCGCCGGTGATCATGTTCTTGACGAAGTCGGCGTGGCCCGGGCAGTCGACGTGGGCGTAGTGGCGGGCTTCGGTCTCGTACTCGACGTGCGAGGTGGAGATGGTGACGATCTTGTTGGCGTCGCGGCGGCCGTCGGATTCCGAAGCCTTGGCGACTTCATCGTAGGCGATCGCTTCGCCGAAGCCCTTGGCGGCCTGGACGCTGGCGATCGCGGCGGTGAGGGTGGTCTTGCCGTGGTCGACGTGTCCGATGGTGCCGACGTTGACGTGGGGCTTGGTACGGTTGAAAGTATCTTTAGCCATCGCTTGCAAACCTCCGCTATTGCGGTGCTGGGGGTTGTGAGTCCGCCGTCGGGCAGGACCGGTGTCTGTAACAGGAAGAACGATTTTACTTCAAAACGATTCGTCGCGGATCGTGTCAGGTGCTCGGCCCGCCCGACCCGCCGTCGGGTCAAAGCCACCCATGGGATTTGAACCCACGACCTCTCCCTTACCAAGGGAGTGCTCTACCACTGAGCTAGGGTGGCGATTCGCCGGGCATGCCATCTTCGAGCGGCCGGCTATGTCGTCACGCCACCGAACAGCGTCCGGCCCCCCCGATACACAAGGGGCGAGACTCGGCAATCAGAATCCGATCTGATGTGCCCAAACTCGCCCCGCGTCTCGGAGCTGGCGTGTCACCCTGCCCGGCGGCACTAGGCCCGGCCCAGACAGAACGAATACAGTAGCAAGCCGAAATCCCTGCGTCAAACATTCGGCACGGTACCGTCGCGAAAGCCCCGAGATGATCGCTTTCAGAAGTCGCCGCCGTATCCCCTTGACCGCCCCGCACACTTCGGGTTTAATACGTGACGCATCGCAGGCCCCCAGACAGGGGGCCTTATCAATAGATGCAAGACGTATTGACAAAGCGGTCGGCCACGCGTCGGCCCGGATACGGGTGTAGCTCAGTTGGTAGAGCAGCGGATTCCAAATCCGCAGGTCGTGGGTTCGAGCCCCTCCGCCCGTGTTAAAGAAGATCGAACCCCCGGCGTTCCGCGACGCTCGAACCGCGCCGCTACAACGCTTCGCACCCGCCGAACAACCACCCCACCGGTCAACGACCCCGCAAAGAGATCACGATGGCACTGCAAGTCTACAAATCAGGTCAGGGCTACTGGACAAGGATGATGACCGCCATCGCGGTGATGACCTTCACCCTCGGCGCCGCGGTCTGGTTCAACGCCGAGATCCTCGTCGTCTACGTCCTCAAAGGCGACGCCGCGCAAAACGCCCTCTACTGGAAGGCCGGCATCGTCGCGAGCACCGCGCTCATCGTCGGCACCGCGCTCTGGTTTCTCCTCAACAAGCCCAAGATCGCCGACTTTATGATCGCCACCGAAAACGAGATGAAGAAGGTCAACTGGCCCTCGAGACAAGCCGTCATCGGGCTGACCTGGATCGTCATCGCCGGCACGCTCATGATCGCCGCCATCCTCTTCGTCGCCGATTTCGGCTTCACCAACCTCTTCCAGTCCATCGGCATCCTCGAAACCGAAACCACCCCCCTCTAAAGCCATCGCCCCACCCGCCGACGTTCACCCCAAACGCCTGCTCGAAAAGCCCAATCCCATGAGCGAATCCACCCCCGCACAGCCCGTCACCGACCCGACCGACCTACAGGACCAAACGCCCGAGGAAGAGCCGCTGGTCACGCCCGGCATGGACTGGTTCGTCCTCCGCGTCGCCTCCAATAAAGAAGACTCGGTCCGGCGAACCCTCCTCCGCAAGATCAAGATCGAGGGTTTCGACGGCGAAGACCCCGAGAAGCCGATGCTCGTCAACCGCATCCTCGTGCCCACCGAGAAAGAAAAGGTCATCAAGGCCGGCAAGCACAAGATCGTCGAGACCAAGCTTTACCCCGGCTACGTCTTCGTCGAGATGAAACTCGAGGACGACGGACGCATCCCCCAGGACATCTTTTTTCTCATCAAAGAAACCACCGGCGTTGGCGACTTCATCGGCACCGCGGGTCGGCCCAGCGCGATGACGCTGCCCGAGGTCGAGAAGATGATCAACGCCGCCAAGCCGCCCGAAGAGCAGCCCGAAGTCAAGATGGAGTTCCAGAAGGGCGACCACGTCAAGATCACCGGCGGGCCCTTCGAGAACATGGAAGGCACCGTCGATCTCACCCTCCCCGATCAGGGCAAGGTCCGCGTGATCGTCATGATCTTCGGCCGAGCGACTCCCGTCGAACTCGAATACTGGCTCATCACCCGAGCCGACGAAGAGTAGCCATTACAAACGCCCCCGCCCCACCCATGCCGGGGCAACGCGAAACGCCGCCTCGGAACCCACCCGCCCCACCCGGCGGGTTTTTTCATGCCGCTCGCTCGTTCGCAAAACCAACTAGAAGCAAGACTTATCGCCCGTTGTTCAAGTTAATCACGAATGTTGCCGATAGAGTCACTGCGACGCATCGCACTGAGATCGACCCATGAGCATCATCGGCACCGGCATCGCAGCGGGCGTGGCCAACGCAGGCCAGGCCGCCAAACAGACAAACGCCAGTCAGAGCGGCAAGGACGCCCAGCGCGCCGACCGCGCCAAACAAACCGACAAATTCGTCGCCCAACTCCACGAAGCAGCCGCCACCCGAGACGCCGACCAGGACCTACCCGACGGCCAGGCCCCAGGCTACGAAGACCTCTACCACGACACCAACGCACAAGACCAAGACGACAACCCCAACGATCAGATCCACCACACCGACGCCCCCCAAAGCTCGTCCACCGGCGTCCCCCTCCAGCCCACCTACGGCCCCGCCGCCAAACACCACCCCCTCTTCCACGCCATCGACCTCAAAGCCTAAAACAACCGGCCCCCAACCACCCCAAGCCGGGGCAAAGCAAAGCGCCGCCCCGGATCTTCCTTCCCCGAATTCCGACTGCACGCCTACAGCATCTCCGGCAGCGCTTCGTCCACCTGCGGGAAGTAGCGGCGGATCAGCGAGCAATCGAACTTCGACAGGATCGCGTCGGCAGGCTCGTTCGCGAGCAAGAAGCGAAACGCCGCGTCGATCACCCGGCTCGGCGCGACCCGGCCTCGGCTCCAAAGATCGTAATCCTGGAACGACAGCGTCACGCGAAAGTCGTGGGTTCGGCCGGCGTCGAAGACACGCACGTCGTACGCCCAGTGATTGCCCGCCTCCGTTTCTTCGCCGACTTCGATCTCTGCCATCGCCCGATCCTATGCATTCGTCGGGGCGTAGCAAGTCCGACACGATCGGGCCTTACAATTCGCTTCGCCTGCGATGACCTTCTTACTCGAAACAATCCGGCTCGGCTTTTCGAACCTCATGCTGCACAAGCTGCGGTCGCTGCTCACGGCGCTCGGCATCATCATCGGCGTCGGCGCGGTCGTCGCGATCGCGGCCTACGGCGAGGGGTCGAAAGTCGCCGCCCTTGCCGACATCAAAGAACTCGGCGCGAACAACATCATCCTCCGCTCGGTCAAGCCGCCCGAGGCCATCGAAGAAAACGAAGAGGAGGAAGGCGGCTTCTTCGGCGGATCCGAGCGCGGCACCAGCGTCCAGGCCTACGGCCTGACCCGCGTCGATCTCCGCCGACTCGACACCCCGAGCATCCAACCCGTCGAACAGATCGTCCCGCTCAAACGCGTGGGCACCTTCGTCTTCAAGAACGGCTACACCGCGCAGGCCGCCGCGGTCTACGGCACGACGCCCGACATCGCGCGCGCCATCCCCATGACCGTCGCCCGCGGCCGAACCCTCACGCCACAGGACGGCGAACAGGTCAGCCCCGTCGCCGTGCTCGGCGCCGACGCGGCCCAGGACCTTTTCAAACTCGAAGACCCCTTGGGCAACAGCTTCAGCATCGACGGACAGCGCTTCGTGGTCGTCGGCGTACTCGAGCCGGTCGGACTCGCCACCGGACGCGACATCAACTTCGACATCTACATCCCTATCGAAACCGCGCGCGACCGTTTCGGCGACCAACGCGCGACCTCCGGCGGCGACTCGGCCGAGCGCATCGAGATCAATGAGCTCATCATCCGCGTGCCCCAGCCCGCGCAGGTGCTCCCCGTCGCCGACAAGGTCCGACGCGTCATCGAGCTCGCCCACCCCGAAGACGACGTGCAGGTCATCGTCCCGCTCGAACTCATTCAGCAGACCGAACGCACGCAGTTGCTGTTCACCATCATGATGATCTTCATCGCGCTGTTGTCGCTGCTCGTCGGTGGCATCGGGATCATGAACATCATGCTCGCGTCCGTCACCGAGCGCACGCGCGAGATCGGCGTCCGCCGAGCGCTGGGCGCAACGCGCCGGCACATCGTCGCGCAGTTCCTCGTCGAGACGACCACGCTGTCGGTCATCGGCGGGCTGCTCGGCGTCCTATCCGGGC
Source organism: Phycisphaeraceae bacterium (assembly GCA_049605275.1). Taxonomy (GTDB): domain Bacteria; phylum Planctomycetota; class Phycisphaerae; order Phycisphaerales; family Phycisphaeraceae; genus JAHQVV01. Next base: position 2,188 of record JBMYUK010000054.1, on the reverse strand, counting down.
TGGTGCTCGCGGGCATCGTGGCCGTGCTGTCGCTGTACTACCCTGCGATCGAGACGCCGGTGCCCGTGATGTGGTCGATGCTGGTGGGCTTTGGTTTGGCGGTGTTGGTCGGGCTCTTGGCCGGGCTGTATCCCGCGATCCGCGCGGCGTGGCAGGACCCGATCGTCGCGCTTCGGCACGATTGATCGATGGACCCTGACGCGCGACCGCATCGCAATCGACCAACTCCTCGCCGGCATCGAGGCCTGAATCTGGTTGGCTTAGAAGGTGGACGCTAAGTACCCATCAATAGCCGAAGACCTACGGGCTCCGGACGCGAAAGCAGTTGTTTGTTGCGACAACTAGCCTGTTCTCTTGTCCGGCGTCCGTAGGCCGCCGGCTATTTTCAACTTCCAATGCATGTTCTTCGGTTCGTTTTTTAACCACAGATTTAGCGCAAGCCACCGGTTCAAGGTCGTACTAGTCAGACCACGTTTTAGAAACGGCGATCACGGCGTTATTCTTCGCGCAGCAAAGAAGGGAGCCGAGGCAAGCCGGTTGGGACGAACGCGATGCGCGTTAATGCAGGAACAAGCGGAGGCCGGAGAGGGCCATGACCATGCCGTGCTCGTTGGCCGCGAGGGTGACCAGATCGTCGCGGGCCGAGCCGCCGGCGTGGACGACGTACTTCACGCCGCTGCGCGCCGCGCGGTCGAGGTTGTCGCGAAAGGGGATGAACGCGTCGGACGACAGCGCGAGTTGGCCGCCTCCGAAGTTCGCGCACCAGTCCTCGGCCTCGTCGGGCGTGATGGCTTTCGGCGGTTCGCGGAGCAGGCCGAGCAAGCCGCCTCGCTCGATCTCGTCGAACTCGTGGTAGCGCACGAACTGGTCCACCGCGTTGACTTTGTCCGGCCGCTTGACGCCGTCCTTAAAAAGATCGATCAGCGCAAGCGACTTGGGGTGCTGCTTGAGCATGAACCGGTCGGCTTTGTCGCAGGCCAACCGGGTGCAGGCGATGCGCGACTGCTGCCCGGCGCCGACGCCTATGGCCTGGCCGTTCATCGCCACGGCGATCGAGTTGGACTGGGTGTGTTTGAGCGTGGCGGTCGCCACGAGCAGCGACTCGATCGCGTCGGGCGGGAGATCTTTTTGTTCGGTCACCACGTTGTTGAGTAGCGATGCGTCGATCGTCGCGTCGTTGAAGGTTTGCTCGAGGGTGAGCCCGAAGCAGGTGCGCGACTCGACCGAGCCGGGGGTCGGGGCGTAGGCCGGGTCGATCTGGAGCATGACGTATTTGCCGGCTTTTTTCGCGGCGAGGATGTCTCGGGCGTCGTCGTCGTAGGCCGGCGCGATGATGCCGTCGGACACCTCGGGCTTGATGAGCGCGGCCAGGGACGCGTCGACGGTTTCGCTGACTGCGATGAAGTCGCCGAAGGAGGCGCCGCGGTCGGACGAGCGAGCCTTGGCGTAGGCGGCGGCGATCGGCGAGTAGTCGTGGTCCGCGGGGAGGGGGTAGAAGTTGGCCCGGCAGAAGTCGTCGGTCAAGGCTCCAGCTCCGGCCTCGGCCCCGGCCCCGGCGACCGCGGCGCCGGCGGGCGAGACGTGCTTGAACGACGCGGCCGCGGGCCGATCGGTCGCCGCCTTGAGATCGCGGACCAGTTCCCAGCCGCGCAGCCCGTCGAGCGCGTTGATGAAGGACGGGTTGCCGTTGACGACGCGAAGCGGGCTGTCGCCCTCCCCGTTAAAACGGATGCGTGCGTCGGGCTGATTCGGGTTGCAGCCGTACTTGAGGGGCAGTTCGCGGGTCATGCGCGGCATCGTAGCAGGTTGTAACAAACGATCGGGGAGAGAAAATCAGACAAGTAGAAAATCAAAAAATCAGAAAAAGAAGGCGCTCTTTCGATTAACGCGATTTGTTGTTCTCGTCGATCGCAGCCGCGTGCTTCGCTTTGAAGTCGTCCAGTGATTCGACCCCCTCGGGCAGCGTCGCCTCTTCCATCAGCAGCACCGGGATCCCTTCGCGGATCGGGTACCGCAGCCCCGCGCCCGCGGGTTCTTCGGCCACGAGCTCGCCGTCGACCTGCGTCAAAGCGCTGCGCGTCAGCGGACAGCGGAGCAGCTTCAAGACCTCGGGGTCGAGCGGTTGGGCGGGCGAATCGGGCATGGCCGTATCCTATCGCCCAAGCGACCGTCTATCATGTGACACGCA
>JBMYUK010000053.1:7786-10570 GCA_049605275.1 Phycisphaeraceae bacterium | reverse complement strand
CCGAGAAGTGCCTGCTCAGCCAGACGCGGCGCAAGTTCCTGACGAGCATGTTCGGGTCCGTCGGCTCGCTTGCGCTGGGGACGATGGCCGGCCCCTCGCTCATGGCCGCCCCCAGCCTCCCCGGCCCGCCGGCGACCGCCGACCTCCGCGCTGACTACCTCACCCACGCGCCCAAAGCCAAGCGCATCATCCACCTCTGCATGGCCGGCGGCCCGAGTCATCTCGAGACCTTCGACTATAAGCCGACCCTCGAAAAGATGCACGACCAGCCCATGCCCGAGTCGCTCACCGCGGGCCAGCCCATCGCGCAGCTGCAGGGCAAAGCGCTCAAGGCCTTTAAGCCCCAGACCACCTTCAAGAAGTGCGGCCAGGCCGGCACGGAGATCAGCGACTACTTCCCGCACATCCAGACCCTGGCCGACGACATCTGCGTCATCAAGTCGATGAAGACCGAGCAGATCAACCACGACCCCGCCCACACCTACTTCAACACCGGCACCATCCGGGCCAACCACCCGTCCATCGGCGCGTGGCTGCTCTACGGCCTGGGCACGATGAACGAGAACCTGCCCGGCTTCGTCGTCCTCACCTCCGAAGGCGGCGGGCAGGCCCAACCCATCAGCGCCCGCCAGTGGTCTTCGGGCTTTCTTCAAAGTAAATTCCAGGGCGTCAAGCTCAATTCCATCGGCGACCCGGTCTATTACGTCGGCTCGCCCGACGGCGTCTCCAACCCCTGCCAATCCGAAGTCATCGAAGCCATCAATCAACTCAATCAGGACCACGCCAAGGTCGTCGACGACCCCGAGATCAGCAACCGCATCGCCCAGTACGAGCTCGCCTTCCGCATGCAGATGGCCATGCCCGACGTCACCGACTTCGCCAACGAAGACAAGAAGGTCATCGAAGAGTACGGCTGCACGCCCGGCGACGGCTCGTTCGCGAGTAACTGCCTCATGGCAAGGCGGCTGGCCGAGCGCGGCGTTCGCTTCATCCAGCTCTACCACCGCGGGTGGGACCACCACGGCAACCTCAAAAAGAACATGGGCGTCGCATCCAAGCTCGTCGACCAACCCACCGCCGCGCTCATCAACGACCTCAAGCGACGCGGCATGCTCGACGACACCCTCGTCATCTGGGGCGGCGAGTTCGGCCGAACCCCCATGGCACAAGGCAGCGGCCGCGACCACCACATCAAGGGCTACTCCATGTTCATGGCCGGCGGCGGCGTCAAACCCGGCATCACCCACGGCAGCACCGACGAGTTCGGCTACCACGCCGTCGACAACGTCGTCCACGTCCGCGACCTCCACGCCACCATGCTCCACCAACTCGGCATCGACCACCAACGCCTCACCTTCAAGCACCAGGGCCTGGACGCCAAACTCACCGGCGTCGAACCCGCGAAGGTCATCAAAGACATCCTCGCCTAAAGCGTTGGGCGTTTTCTGACAGGGGGACTGGCATTCCTGTCAGTCGATAGGACGCAGGCCTGGTACGCATGTCATTAAATATTGTCGCGTTGCGTAGCCGCCGGGCAACGCACGGGGGTCGAGTCGTTTTCGGCTTCGATCACGGTCATAACGAATATGCCCTGGTTGATTCGACCCCCCGCGTGTTACGCGGCGGCTATCAAGACGGGCGAGGTTTTAGCGGGATACGTATAAGACCAATCAGAAAACGGTATCTGACACTGTTTATTCCCACGATGTGATCGCTTTGAACAAATGCCTCTCTACGAAGGGCTTTATCTAAGGTTTCTGCTCGCCGATCCATAGTTGTAGTGATGAAACAAAGACAATCGATCGTCGTGTTGGCTTGTGCGCTTTGCGTATTCGGGGGGTTGCAGCCCGGTCGTGCGATCGCGGCGACCAGCGAAGTAGCGGGCGACCCGATGACGCGGGACGACCTGTTCGAGCCCGCGGAGCCCGTCGGCCTCGCGGTCAAAAACAGCCCCGCGGCGATGCGTGTCGCCGGATCCGTGGAGCGCGGCTGGTCGCTGCGAGGCGGGTCGGCGCGGCAGGTCTCGGTGGTCTTCGGGCCGCCCGACGCGGCATGGGATTTCTCGGGCCACAGCCTGTTTCGTCTCACGATGCGAAACGACGGGCCGGGCACCCTCTTCGTCACCGCTCGGCTGGACAACCCGGGGGCGGTGGACTGGGCCAAGAGCTCGCGCAGCCAGGCTTACATCCTGCCCGGCGAGGTCGGCCAGCTCACCATCGCCTATCCGAGGCCTTGGGACGCCGACGACAGCCCCGAGGCCTTCCAACCCGCTTCCGCAAAGCCCAACGGCTGGCGCTCGCATTGGAAATCCTTCGACCCGTCGCGCGTCGTCGCCTGCCGGCTGGTCATCCGCTCGAGCGAGCCGGAGATCAAGCTCGACGCGATCCGGGCGCACCTCGCCTGGCCCTTCGGTGCCGAGGCGAACCAAGCGCTCCTCGCGCTGCCGCACGTCGACCGCTTCGGCCAGTCGATCCCGATGACCTGGCCCAGCAAAGTCACGCACGAAACGCAACTCGAAGAACACGCGAGAGCCGAGGCCGGCACGCTGAACCGCGCCACCGGGCCCGCAGCGTTCAACGGCTTCGGTGGCTATCGCCTCGGCCCGCAGCGCGAAGCCACCGGCTACTTCCGCGCCGAAAAAATCGACGGCACCTGGTGGCTCGTTGATCCGACCGGTCGGCTGTTCTGGTCCAACGGCGTTTGCACCGTCGGCAACCGGGTCGCCTCGCCGCTCACCAAGCGGCGAAGGGCCTTGTTCGCGGCCCTGCCCGAGCCCGGCACCGC
>JBMYUK010000053.1:0-7776 GCA_049605275.1 Phycisphaeraceae bacterium | reverse complement strand
GTGGGGCCGGGCCGTCGACTACCTGCGACTCAACACGATGCGCAAGTACGGCGAGGCCTGGCAAGCCGTCTCGCGAGACGTGACCCACCGCCGACTCGATCGCTGGGGCTTCAACACGCTCGGCGCATGGTCCGACGACGAACTCGCCGACGACCGGCGCACGCCCTATACCGAGATCCTGCACATCTGGGCCGGGCCCAACGCCCTCGACCACACCGCGGACCCGTACGAGCCCGGCTTCGCCAAACGCCTCGACGCCGCCGCCGCCAAACTCGCGCAAAATCGAGCGGAGGACCCCTGGATGCTCGGCGTGTTCGTCGACAACGAGATCGTCTGGCACAACAACTACCCCGAGCGCGTCATCCAAACCGGTCCCGAGCAGCCGGCCTACCGCGCGTTCGTCGATCACCTCAAAAATACCTACACGCTCGCGCAGCTCAATCGAGCCTGGAACACCGACGCACTAAGCTGGGACGCGCTGCAAACCGGCAAGGGCGAGCGATGGGACCGCGACCGGCTCGCGCTCTATCGGCTCGTCGCCGATCGCTACTACCGCCTGTGCAAAGCGGCGCTCGACAGACACCTGCCCAACCACCTCTACCTCGGCTCGCGCGTGCACACCTGCCCGCCCGTCGTCGCCGAGCAGATGGCCAGGCACGTCGACGTCTTCAGCATCAACCACTACGCCCCGCAGGCCGGCACGGCGCAACTGCCCAAAGACGCCGACCTGCCGGTCATGATCACCGAGTTTCACTTCGGCACCCTCGACCGCGGCGTCATCGGCATGTCCCTGTCGCCCGTCCACGACCAGACCCAACGCGCCCGCAGCTTCGGCGCTTACGTCCTCGCCGGCGTCCTGCACCCCAACATCGTCGGCACGCACTGGTTCGCCTACACCGATCAATCGACCGTCGGTCGACCCAACGAAAACTATCAGATCGGACTCATCGACATCACCGATCAGCCCTACCCCGAGATGACCGCGATGTCCCGCGCGATCGCCGAGCAGATGTACCCTCTGCGCCTGAACCGAGGCGGCGGCGCGAGCCATCTCGAACTCGCCGAGCGGCTGTTTCGCAAAGCCGAGTGAGTCGCGCCGCCCAATCGAATGCGGACGCCTCCTCGCTTCACCGACTCGCATCGCCGCCAGCGCGTGCGCTCGCGGGTCGGCTCTGAGAGCAGCGCGATCGCCACGCAGCTAAACTAATCGGTCTATGGCAGGATCAACCTTCGGCACTCTGTTTCGCGTTACGACGGCGGGCGAATCGCACGGGCCCGGCAACGTTTGCATCGTCGATGGGTGCCCGGCCGGGCTCGAACTCTCCGAAGACGACCTCATCCCCGATCTGCAGCGGCGAAAGCCCGGCCAGTCCCGCATCGTCAGCCCGCGCAAAGAAGACGACCACCCCGAGATCCTCTCCGGCGTCTTCGAAGGCAAGACCACCGGCACGCCCATCGCTATCCTCGTCCGCAATAAAGACCAACGCTCCAAAGACTACGGCGACATCAAAGATAAGTACCGCCCCGGCCACGCCGACTTCACCTTCGACGCCAAGTACGGCTTCCGCGATTACCGAGGCGGCGGACGCTCCTCGGCCCGAGAGACCACCGTCCGCGTCGCGGCCGCCGCCATCGCCAAGAAACTCCTCAAACAGGCCCACGGCATCGAAATCGTCGGCTACGTCGATCAGGTCGGCGACCTGCGACTCGACGACATCGACCCCGCAACCGTCACGCTCGAAAAGGTCGAGGCCAACCCCGTCCGCTGCCCCGACCCCGCGATGGCCGAGCAAATGGAAACGCTCATCAAGCGGGTCCGTAAGGAACAGGACTCGATCGGCGGCGCTTCGACGATCGTGGCCACCAACGTCCCTGCGGGCTGGGGCGAACCGGTCTTCGATAAGCTCAAAGCCGACCTCGGCAAGGCGATGTTCTCCCTGCCCGCGGTGATGGGCGTCGAGTACGGCCAAGGCTTTCGCGTCGCAGCCGCCCGAGGCACCGAGCACTGCGACACGCTTGTCCATAAAAAGGGGTCGGGAGTCGTTTCGGATAAAAAAATTCAACATTCGGGAGATCGCGATCGAAACGACTCCCGACCCCTTTTTACGGACGACATCACCACCGCCACCAACCGGCACGGCGGGATGCTCGGCGGCATCTCCTCGGGCCTGCCCATCGTGATGCGCTGCGCGATCAAGCCCACCAGCAGCATCCCGCAGGACCGCCCCACCGTCGATACGGCCGGCAACGAAACGGTCATCGCCACCCGCGGCCGGCACGACCCCTGCCTGCTGCCGCGCTTCGTGCCGATGGGTGAAGCGATGATGGCGCTCGTGCTGGTCGATCACATGCTGCGACAGCGCGCGGTTGCTGGGATTTGATGCGTGGGCCTATTAGACTGTTTGAAGATACGCTCGGGAGCGATCGATGGTGACGAGCATTCCCCACTTGCGATTCAGGCTGGATGAACTCGAGGGTCGGATGCCCGAGCGTCTGCCGTGGCGTCTCATCCGAGGGGAACTCTTCATGATGTCACCGGCCGGCAGCGAACACGGACGCATTTGTCAAAACATCGCGGTGCTGCTCGGCATCTACCTGCGTCAATCAAAGGTCGGCCAGGCATTCGGCGCTGAGACGGGTTACGTTCTGACGCGCGACCCCGACACCGTGCTCGCCCCCGATGCGTCCTTTATCACGGCGGACCGGACTCACCTGGTTACCGAACGATTCTTCGACGGCGCGTCCGGCCTCGCCGTCGAAGTGATCTCGCCGAGTCAATCGACGCCCAACGCGACGGAGAAAGCGGAGCCGTGGCTCGAACTCGGGGCGCGCGTCGTTTGGCTGGTTTGGCCCAAGACCAAGGCCGTGACCGTGCACCTGCCCGACGCCGAGCCGCGCGACTACGGCCTCGGCGAGACGATCGGCGGGATCGACTTCATGCCGGGCTTTTCGTGTCCGGTGACTGAAGTGTTTGAGTAAGACGCCGCGCCGCGTTTGCGGAGATGAAATGACCGGGATCGTGAGAGGCAAGTCGTTGGTTGTGTTTCTGCTGGCCGGGCTCGCGTTGCCCGCCGCCATCAGCTATTTCGCGTGGCTGGGCGTTCGCGAGAAGCCGCTGCCGCATTCGGGCTCGGTCAATGCGCTGAGCGCGACGTGGATCGTGCTCGATCCCGAGACGCCGGAACGGGTTGACGCGATATACGACGATGCGAAAGCGTGGCTGACCGAGCGCGGGTTCGAGCCGACCGCGCCGCCGACGTGGGTGCATCAACGCACCGGTCACCGAGACCCGCAGGACCGGCTCGATTGGGTCGAGGGTACTTGGGCGGGATCGGATCCGATCGTCATCCACCTCGTGCTCGACACGGACTTCGAACAGGGCGATCCGAGCGGCACGCTGTCGCTGCGGGCCGCGGTCGATTGGAAGGACCACGACCGCGCTTCGAACGCCGCGGTGATGCAATTCCTCGACGAGATGTCCGAGTGGTGGCAGTCGCGCAAGCCGGCGCTCGACGACATGATGCGTGAGCGACGCGACCGACACCGCGCTAAGCGCGAAGCCGCGCTGCGATCCACCGCACCCGCAGCGAGCGACGGCTGATGGGTCTCGAAATCGTCGAACTCATCATGGACGTCGAAGAAGCCTACGGCATCACCCTGCCCGACGACGCGCTGGACCGCGTCGTCACCGTCGGCGACTTTTACGACCGAATCCTCCAACTCATCCGCGAGCAGCAGCCGCACCTTGTCGACAACCCGGCCTTTATGAAAGGGGCTATGGGCCTCGATCACGTATTACGTAAGCCGCAACGGATACCGCTACGCCGGCGACGAGGTGTTACGCGAGACCCGATTGATCGAGGATCTGGGTTACGGGTAAGCGCTTGAAACTCACGCCGCTTTGCGATCGATCGGTTCGAATTTCAGACCCGCTTTGCCGGCGTGTTTGATGCCGTACATGACCTGGTCGGCGGCGTCGGTGAGGTCGGCGATCTTCGTGTCGCGGGTGACGCGATCGAAGAAGACGGCGCCGATGCTCATCGCGAGCTTGGCCTGCGCGTTGCCGGGCAGCGGGATGGCCTTGCCGTTGCAGACGGCGTGGAGGCGTTGGGCGAGCGCGTGGGCGTCGCCCTGTTGATCGCCGAGGACGAGGATAGCGAACTCGTCGCCGCCGAGCCGAGCAACGAGGTCGCCGCTCGAGACGTTGGCTTTGAGGAGTTTGGCGGCGGTGGTGAGGACGAGATCGCCGGCGGCGTGGCCGTGGGTGTCGTTGATGGGCTTGAAGTCGTCGAGGTCGATCACGAGGCATGCGGCCGAGAGGTTGGCCTTGGCGGCGTGTGCGAGCATCTGCTGGCTCATGGTCTCGAAGCCGCGTCGGTTGAGCAGGCCGGTGAGCATGTCACTGAGCGCATCCTGTTGCGCCGAGGCGAGCTGATCGACCTGCTGGGCGAGTTGTTTGTCGAGTCGGCTGACCTGCGCGGCGAGGGCGAAGGTGTCGCCGGTGACCGAGGCGATGAGCTGGTTCACGAAGTCTTTGGGGATCTGCGAGACCCCGCCGGCTGCTTTGCCGAGGGCCTTGACGCGCCGCTTGATGGTGCCCATGAACGCGTCGAGGGTCGGGTGCTGTTCTTTGAGGAATCGCGCGTGGGTGGCGGCGAGGGTGGTGGACTGGGCCTTGGTCGTTTTCTCGTCGAGGTGGGGCAGCAGGCCTGCGGTGCGCGCGGGCATCTCGGCGATCCATGCCATGTCGTCGTCGTCGAGCGGGGCGTGATGACGGAGCACCTGTCGGACGAGGTCGGGCGGAGCCTGCCAGCTTTGGAGCATGACGGCGCCGAGCTCGGCGTGATCGATGCCGAAGTGTTCGCGTTCGAGGGTGACCCAGTCGGCCTTGCCGTTGGAGCCGGCGAGCTTGCGTTTGAAAAAGTCTTCGTCGCAGGCGAGTAAGACCGGCAGCGCGATGTCCTGCAAGAGGCCGAGGCTGTAGGCCTTGTCGGCTTGTTCGGGGCTGACGGCCTCGGCGACGAGTTTCGCGGCGACGGCCTTGGTCGCGGCCGAGCCCCACAGCGCTCGGAGACAATCCTGATCCACGTCGAGTCGATCGACCATCAGCTGCATGGCCATGGTCAGCGCGATGGTGCGGGTCTGCTTGCCGCCGAGGTGTCGGACGCATCGCTCGATCGTGTCCATGCGATGGATCGCGCTGGAGCCGGCCGAGTTCGCGACGCCGATCACGCGGGCCGAGAGCACCGGGCAAGGCTCGAGCGCCTCGATGAGTTGGTCGGGGCATGCGCCGTCGGCCTTCATGACCTTGAGCACCGGGCCGGGGTTGAGCGACAGCTTGCCGATCTGGGCGACGGTCTTTTCGCGTCGCTGTTTACGCTGGGCCAGTTGATCCTGAGACAAGTCGTACGCTCCTTGATCCGGCCCCCGTCGCGACACCACCACCGCGTGCGATCCGCCCGGAATACTCCTATGATCGGCGGCATCGAGCGCCCGATTTAGCACGAAATGAGAGACAACCGCGGGTTGAGCCGATATAATAGGACCGTGAAGTCTTTTTATGACAGCGTGTCGAAATCGCTCGCCTCGATCGTCGCATCGGTGGTGCTCGCAGGCGGACTGAGCGGCTGCGGCGAGTTTGAGTCGCCTGGCGTCGCCGCGGGACTGACCGACGAGTCCTCTCCGAGAGGGGTCGAAGCCGCGGCCCCCGCCCCGCCGCCGCAGCCCGCGCACCTGACGAACCCGCCGAGGAATCCGCGGGCCGCGCTGACCCGAGCGTTGGATGCGGGGCTGTTGCAGAAAGGGCAGACGAATAACGAGAAGCTGCGCTTGATGCTGGAGGTCGCCGGGGTGCCTGAGGCGTCGCAGGTGCTCGTGTTCTCGAAGACCTCGCTGCAGTTCAGCTTGATTAGCCCGAACACGCCGCGTGCGATCTACTTCAGCGACAACTGCTACGTCGGCTACGTCCCCGGCGGGCTCGTCGAGTACGGCGACGCCGACCCCGATCCCGAAGTCGGCAGCGGCATGTTCTCCGTCGACCTGCGCGAGCACGAAGCCGCGTCGCTCACCTTCGACACGTCCTGCGCCGCCTGCCACGAGGGCGGCCGAACCAACGGACGCCCCGGCTTCTTCATCCGCTCGGTCTTCCCGAGACCCGACGGCCACGTCATCACCTCCGCCGGCTCGACCGACGTCGGACACGACACCCCCCTCGCCAAACGCTGGGGCGGCTGGTACGTCACCGGGCAATCCGGCAACGCCCACCACCGCGGCAACCAAGTCGCCGTCGAACAGGCCAACGGCGACGCCTACCTCAACAACGCGCTGGGCTCGAACCTCGACGACCTCTCGCACCGCTTCAACACCGACCGCTACCTCCAGCCGACCAGCGACATCGTCGCGCTCATGGTCCTCGAGCACCAGGTCGAGATGCACAACCTGCTCACCCAGGGCCGATCGGTCGTCTACGAGCAGTACGAGCGCAGCCGATCGCTCGCCGAGTATCTCAAAGAGCCCTTCGACCCCGGCCAAAGCGACACGCTGCAGCGCGTCATCCGATCCAATGCGCAGCGCATCCTCGAGCACCTGCTCTTCTGCGACGAGGTCGCCTTGACCGACGCGGTGTCGGGCACGGACCGGTTCATCGATCAGTTCCGCGCCAACCGCAGAGAAGACCGCTCCGGCCGATCGCTCAAGGACTTTAATCTGACGACGCGACTGTTCGAATACCGCTGCAGCTACATGGTCTACAGCCAGGCGTTCGACATGATGCCCAAGCTCTTAAAGACAGCGGTGCTCGACAAACTCCGCGGCGTGCTGACCGGCGAAGACAACGACGAAGCGTTCGACCACCTTAGTAAACACGAGCGGCAAGCGATCTTCGAAATCCTCGTCGAGACCGGCGTGCTGGACGCCTGAAAGCATGGTCGTGAAGTGCCTTCGGTGGGATAAACCTCTAGCATGTCGTTGCGACGAAGTCGTGAATCGTAAGACTTTAGGCTGCGCCTAAACGGCGGGCGAGACGCCCACCTCACCTATTCGTACGCGTTCTGCCCGGCGCGGGGATATCGACTCGCGCTTCGATCTACTCGCTCTTCTCGACAACGCCCAGCGTCTTGAGCCGGTCGTTGATCGCGACCGCCATCTCGGCTTCTTTGGCGAGTCGCTCGGCGTTGCGTGCTTCATTCTCGCGGTTGACCGAGCGATAGTTGACGCCGGGCGAGCCGTTGACCGCGGGGTCTTCGTCCTCGGGGAGGTCGAACGGGTCCGTGCGGAAACTGGTCAGCGGCGCCCAGGGTTTGCCCTCGACATAGAGGTTGGCGAGCGGGCTGACGGACCATGCGTAGCGCACGCCGACGGGCTTGTCGACGAGCGGGCTCCAGACGTGGACGACGGTGGTGTCGGTCGTTTTTTCGATTTTCATCAGCGGGAACTTCGCTTGCGTCGTGCGGAAGCGCGCGTGGGCTTTGTAGAAGTGGCCGTCTTCGCCGGCGATCGCGAAGCCCTTCGGGATCGCGCCGTGATCGTGGGGGAAGACCTTCTTGTCGAAGGTGAGCACGATCTCGTCGTCGACGACTTCACTGGAGACGAGCGACGCCGTGTCCCAATCGACGTCCAGATCGTAGATACGACCGAGCGCCCAGCGTGCGGCACGGATGCCGTGATCGGCTTTTTTGCGCGGGTGCAGCCCGGGGATCTGGATGTCGTGCGCCGGGAGAAACGCGGTGTGTTCGGGGTCGCCGACGTCGGCCAGGCCCAATCGCTGCGCCTCACGGA
>JBMYUK010000052.1:0-10594 GCA_049605275.1 Phycisphaeraceae bacterium | reverse complement strand
CGGTAGAGCGCCTTGAGGTAGTTCTGCGCGGTGGTGGTCTGGGGCAGGTTCATGGTTGACAGTTCGTGCGGATTGCCTATGATTATACAATATGTCTACTTTGAACATTCAAAGTTTGTGGCTCATGGTCGCATCGATCGTCTGCAGCCCGGCCTGCCTTGGCGGTGACGATGCGTGGGGCGACGCGACGGGCGATGAGGTCCGCGATGCCCGGCCCGCCGACGAGCATCCGTCCGTAGCACGATTCGATCTGGATGACTTCGCGTCGCGCGAGCGGATGCTCGGCGACCTCGGCGGGGTCCGGCCCTGGCTCGAAGCGCGCGGCATCGTCGTCGAGTCGTCGCTCGTCGCCGATCTCTCGAAGAACATCAGCGGCGGCGTCAACCCGGCGGGGACGTTTCGGCATCTTTTTGGCATCGGGCTGACTTTTAACCTCGACGCGATCGCCGGGCTCGAGGGCGGCAGCGTCTTTATCGATCTCAAGACGCGGGAGGGACAAGACGGCTCGGTCGAGACCGGCGATCTTCAGGCTTATTCCAACATCGACGCGCCCGATTTCACCGTGATCTACGAGGCGTGGTATCAGCAGCGGCTCTTCGACGACGCCCTGCGGATCAAACTCGGCAAGATCGACGCGAACACCGAGTTCGGCTACGTCGACTTCGGCGGCGAGTTTATTCACTCGTCGCCCGGCCTGAGCCCGACGGGGTTTGTGACGCCGCAGTATCCGGAGACGGCCGTGGGGGTGATGGCCTTTTACGAAGCGATGCCCCAGGGCGATGCGGCGATCGGTTGGACGCTGGGCGGCGGGCTGTTCGACGGCTCGGTGGCCGAGGGGTTTCGCACCGGAGCGCTGGGACCGTCGAATTTCTTCGGCGACCCGGCGGACCTCTATATGGTCGGCGAGGTCGGGGCGTGCTGGCGATTGGGCAACGGAACACTGCCCGGTCGGGCGGCCGCGGGGGCCTGGCATCACACCGGCGGGTTCGCACGCTTCGACGGCGGCACCGAGTCGCGCACCGACGGCGGCTACGTGGTGCTCGATCAATTGGTTTACAAGGAAAAAGCCGACGCGGGTGACGAGCAGGGCGTCGGGCTGTTCGCTCAGTTCGGCTGGGCGGACGGCAGCGTCGCCGCGATCAAGGAACACGTCGGCCTGGGTTTTCAGTGGTCGGGCATGTTGCCGGGGCGCGAGCGCGATGTCTGGGGCTTGATGGGCTCGTGGGTCGAGTTGAGCGACGCGCCGGGCGCGGGGTTCACGGACCACGCCGAGGTCGCGATCGAGTGGTTTTATAAGTATCAGGCCACCGCGTTTGTTTCGCTCAAGCCGGACGTGCAATACATCGTCGACCCGGGTGGCGTGGGCCTGACGAACGCATGGGTCGTGACGCTGCGTGTCGAGGCGGTGTTTTGAGATGCGCGTCGTGCTGCGCAGATCGGTATCGTGCAATCCCTCATGGAAAAGGAACGGACAAGATGCAACGGAATCTGATCGGTCGAGCCTGGACGGTTTCGCTCGCCGCGTTGGCGTTGGCGATGGTTTGTCTCGTCGGCTGCGGCGGGGCGGATGCGAGCGATGACGCGCGGCCGACCGTCGTCGCGACGACCACGATGATCGCCGACGCGACGCGCATTATCGCCGGCGACGATCTCCGCGTCGTCGGGCTCATGCGCGACGGCGAGGACCCGCACGTGTATCAGCCCACGCCGCAAGACGGCAACGCCATTGCCGACGCCGACCTGGTCCTCGCCAACGGTCTGCACCTCGAGTCCAAGCTCGACAAGCTGATTCAGGGCAAGGCGTCGCGCCTGCTCTATCTCGCCGAGCAGGACGGCATCGAGCCCATCGCCGACGCCGGCGCCGAGTCGGCGGCGGACCCTCACTGCTGGATGGACGTCACGCTGTTTCGCACGTATGTCACGGGCATCCGCGACGCGCTGATCGAACTCGACCCGGAGCGGGAAGACGCTTACACCCAGCGCGCCGCCGACTATCTCGCGGAACTCGACACGCTTCACGCATGGGTGATCGAGCAGTTCGAGTCGGTGCCCGCCGAACGCCGCGTCATCATCACCAGTCACGACGCGTTCAACTACTTCGGCCGGGCGTACGGCGTCGAGGTGCACGGCATCGTCGGCATCAGCACCGAGCAGCAGGCCAGCCCCCGCGACATCCAACGCCTCGAAGAGATGATCCGCGACAAGGGCATCCGCGCGGTCTTCTACGAGACGTCGGTCAAGAACACGCTTAACGAGATGATCAAGCAGATCGCCGAAGAGACGGGCGTCGAGGTCGGCGGCTCTCTGTACAGCGACTCGCTCGGCGAGCAAGGCACGGAGGCGGGCACGTACATCGGGATGATTCGCCATAACACGACGACGATGGTCGAGGCTTTGAAGTAGTTTCGCATCGGATCGAGAGGACACGCCGCGTGACGCCATTGCAATTGCAACTCGAACCGTCGGACCCGGATCGTTCCGCGCTCGCGGCGGTGCGTTGCGAGGGGCTGACGGTGGCGTACGATGCGCGGCCGGTGCTTCGGTCGGTGTCGTTCGCGGTTCGTCCGGGCGAGATGATCGGAGTGATCGGGCCCAACGGCGCGGGCAAGAGCACGCTCCTCAAGTGCATGCTCGGGTTGATCAAGCCGGACTACGGCAAGGTGACGCTGTTCGACGGCTCGGTGCGCGAGCAGCGCGGTCGGGTCGCGTACGTGCCGCAGACCGAGGGGGTGGATTGGGACTTCCCGGTGACGGTGATCGACGTGGTGATGATGGGGCGGGCGCGGATGGGCTGGCTCGGTTGGCCCGGCGGCGAGGACCGAGCGGCGGCGCGCGATGCGCTCGAGCAGGTCGGCATGACGCGCTTCGCCAAGCGGCACATCCGCCAACTCTCCGGCGGGCAGCAGCGTCGCGTCTTTCTCGCCCGCGCGCTGTGCCAGAAGGCCGACCTCCTGCTGCTCGATGAGCCCTTCGCCGGCGTCGACGCGACCAGCGAGCAGGCCATCTTCAGCCTCATCGACGAGATCCGACAGCTCGGCAAGACCGTCCTCGTCGTCAATCACGACCTATCGATCCTCGACCGCTTCGATCGCGTACTCATGCTCAATCAGCGCGTCATCGCCTACGGCACGCCCGACCACGCGACGCACGACGACAACCTCCGCGCGACCTACGGCGGCCGGCTGTCGCTCCTCGACCAGGCCGACGAAACCCTGCGGCAACGCACGCAGAAAGACGACCGACACCTCAAGCGATGAACGAACCGCTGCTCGCACAACTCGTCTTCAGCCTCGATCAGATCCTCATGCCCTGGTCGCCGAGGTGGCTGACGCAAACGCTCTGCACGATGCTCGTCGGCACGGCCTGCGGATTGCTCGGCTGCTTCGTCGTTCTCCGACGCATGGCCCTCATCGGCGACGCGCTCTCACACGCCGTCCTGCCCGGCGTCGTCCTCACCTTCATCCTCACCAACAGCGTCGAGCCGCTGCCGCTGCTCGTCGGGGCCACGCTCTCGGGCCTCGTCACCACCGCGCTGATCAGCCTCGTCACCCGAACCAGCCGAACCAAAGAAGACTCGTCCATCGGCATCGTCTTCACCGCCATGTTCGCCGTCGGCATCATCCTCTACAACATGATGGAGAGCGCCACTCACTTCGACATGCAGTGCTTTCTCTTCGGAGACCCCCTCGCCATCAACCGAAGCGACATGTGGATGATGGCGGTGATCTGCCCGGCCGTCATCGCGACCGTCGTCGTCATGTACCACCGGCTCAAGCTCATCAGCTTCGACCCCGTGCTCGCCGCGGCCATGGGCGTCAGCGTCGCGCTCACGCATTACCTGCTTATGGGCCTCTTGTCCGTCACCATCGTCGCCGGGCTCAAGACGACCGGCGTGATCCTCGTCGTCGCGATGGTGATCACGCCCGCCTCGGCCGCGTATCAACTCACCAACCGGTTCGGCGCGATGCTGTTGCTCTCGGCCGTCTTCGGCGCCGCCGCCGCGGGCCTGGGCATGTCCGTCGCCTTTGCCTTCGGCTCGCCGACCGGACCGGCCATCGTCATCGTCGCCGCCGCGCTCTTCGCGCTAAGCGTCCTCTTCAGCCCCGGTCACGGCTGGGTCTTCGAGCGCCTGCGAAAGCTAAAACTCTCTCGACACGTCGCCGAGGAAGACGTCCTCAAAGCGCTCTACCGCCTCGGGCCCCAACCCCAGCAGCAGCCCGAAGCGCTCGGCGCCGAGATCGGCCTGCCCGTGCGACTCATCCAGCAGGCCATCCAACGCCTCACCGACGCCGGCATGGCCAGCCTGACCAACGGCGCGGTCGACCTCACCGACGCCGGCCACCGCCACGCCGAAGCCCTCGTCCGTGCCCACCGACTCTGGGAAACCTACCTCGTCGAAAAGGCCGGGGTCGATCCCGCCGTCGTCCACGACCAGGCCGAGCTACTCGAACACGCCCACGAACTGGCCGAGCAACTCGACGAAAAACTCGGCCAACCCGCGACCGACCCCCACGGCTCGCAGATTCCCCGAAGCTGATGCGCAATGTTGCGTTTGTGAATATAGCCGGAGACCTACGGGCTCCGGACGCGCAAGCCGCGGTCGATACCGATCAATCGGTGTACCAGAGCGGCTTGCGTTTTTAATGACAGACTCGCCTCAACTCCTTCTTCCATCCAGAGAGAGCGCCGTGGCTATGATGTCGCTTACGATGAATGATTACGTCGCGCGAATCATCAACGTCACGAAGGTCTATCAGAAGAACAGGGCCGCGCCGCCGGTGCGTGCGCTGCGCGGGGTCGATCTCGACATCCCGCGCGGGCAGTATCTGTCGATCATGGGGCCGTCTGGCTCGGGCAAGTCGACCCTGATGAATCTGATCGGTGCGTTGGATCGGCCGACCGAGGGCCGGTACCTGCTCGACGGCGACGACGTCGCGCAGATGGACGATGAGCGGCTGAGCCGGGTGCGCGGCAAGCGGCTGGGCTTTGTGTTTCAGGCGTTCAACTTGATCCCGCACGACACGGTGCTCGACAACGTCGCGGTGCCGATGTTTTATCAGGGCGTCACCGCGGGCGAGCGGCGGGCGAGAGCCGAGGCGGTGCTCGAGAGGGTCGGGCTCGGCGATCGGCTGACCCACCGTCCGAGTCAGCTGTCCGGCGGGCAGATGCAGCGCGTCGCGATCGCACGGGCGTTGGTAAACGAGCCCAGTCTCTTGTTGGCCGACGAGCCGACCGGCAACCTCGACACGAAAACCGGCGACGCCATCCTCGCGCTGTTCGATGAACTGCACGAGCAAGGCCTGACCATCGTCATGGTCACCCACGACCCGGCGATGCAGGATCGCTGCGAACGCGTGGTCAAACTCCTCGACGGCCGAATCAACGAAGACATCGCCGGCGGCAAGGCTGTTGGGGCTTGATTGATTGAACCGCGAAGGCGCGGAGTGCGCTGAAGAAGTCATATCTAACCACTGATGCACACCGATCCACACGGATCAATACTGAACGGAATGAATCTGTGTTCATCCGTGTGCATCTGTGGTTTCTATCGACTGTTTGCCTTCCTCAGCGAACGCCGCGCCTGTGCGGTTCAACCAAGCAAAGCCGCTCTAATTCCCTTCCGCCTCTTCGAACGCCTTAAACTCACCGCGCTCCGACGCCTCGGCGACGTACTGCTCGAAGGCTTTGTGCTGGTAGCTGATGAAGATGAATGCGTGTTGGAGCGTGAGCCACTCGATGTCGGTGGGGTCCTCGCCCAGGTCTTTGCGCATCCGGTTGAGTTCGGCCAATAGCGGTTCGGGTTTCATACGTGCATGATAGACGACCGGCCGAGCGGCATCGATCGATCGCGAAACGAACCGCGTCGAAGCTGCATCGTTTGAGTGATCGGTTCAGCGTCCGAAAGATGGCGGCGCGCATCGTTTGCGGGCCGGACTACAATCCGGCGACACCCCGAAAAAGAGGCTCGAAATGACTTTGCGTATTGCGTCCCGGATGGCATGTTTTTCCTTGTTCTGCTTGGTGATTCATTCGGCTGAGGCGGTAGAATCGGCCGGCCCCGCGGTGCTCGATTTCGAGGAGCTCGCGGGTTATGTCGAGCGCTTCAACGCGGATGACGAAGAGCTCTACGCGAACATCCCCAACCGCGAGGCGTTCGCGTTTCTGAAAGACAACGTCCCGCTGTTCGACTGCCCGGACGAGGCGTTCGAGCGGACGTATCACTTCCGCTGGTGGACCTATCGCAAGCATATTAAGAAGACGGATAGCGGATACGTCGTCACCGAGTTTTTGCCGAAGGTCAGTTGGTCGGGCAAACACAACACGATCGTGTGTCCGGTCGGCCATCAGTTTTACGAGGGGCGTTGGCTGCATAACCCGGTCTACCTGGACGACTACGCGGTGTTCTGGATGCGCGAGGCGGGGCGGGGCGTACGGTCGTACAGCAACTGGCTGGTCGACAGCCTGTACGCGCGGCACCTGGTCTCGCCGAACGAAAAGCTCCTCGTCGATCTCCTGCCCGATCTCGTGAAGCACTACGAGACGTGGGAAAAGGGCTGGAAGGGCAAGCACGGCTGGATCGGTCGAAACGACAACGGGTTGTACTTCTCGGTCGCCGACCGCGACGGCATGGAAGTCGGCATCGGCGGCAACGGGTTTCGCCCGACGCAGAACAGCTATCGCTACGGCGACGCGCTGGCGATCGCGTCGATCGCGCGTATGGCTGGGGACGAATCGCTCGCCGCCTCGTACGTAGCCAAAGCCAAAGCCATCAAACAGCTCGTGCAGGACAAGCTCTGGGACGAAGAGGATCGGTTCTTTAAGGTCCTCCGCCCCGGGAAGGACACGCTCGAAGGCGTCCGCGAGCAGCTCGGCTACACGCCCTGGTACTTCAACCTCCCCGATGCGGGCAAGGGTTACGAAACCGCGTGGGAACAGATCACCGACCCCCAGGGGTTCTACGCACCCTTCGGCCCGACCACCGCCGAGCAGCGCGACCCCCGATTCATCATCCGGTACGAAGGCCACGAGTGCCAGTGGAACGGCCCGAGCTGGCCGCTCTCGACCTCGGTCACGCTCACTGCGCTCGCCAATGTCCTCAACGATTACGACCAGGACGTGATCGATAAACAAGCCTACTTCGACACGCTCTCGATCTACACCAACAGCCACCAGCGCACCCGCGAAGACGGCAAGGTCGTCCCCTGGATCGACGAGAACCTCAATCCCTTCACCGGCGACTGGATCTCCAGAACCCGTTTGAAAACATGGAAAAACGGAACGTGGGACCCCCGCAAGGGCGGCAAGGAACGCGGCAAAGACTACAACCACTCGTCCTACAACGATCTCATCATCACGGGGCTCGTCGGACTGCGACCCCGACCCGACGACACCGTCGAGGTCAACCCGCTGCTGCCCGACGGCACGTGGGATTACTTCTGCCTCGATAACGTCCGCTACCGCGGCCACACCCTGACGATTCTCTGGGACAAGACCGGCGAACGCTACGGCAAGGGCAAAGGCCTGACCGTGCTCGCCGACGGCCGGCGCATCGCCCACGCCGACACCCTCACGCGCATCACCGGCGAGTTGCCGAATCCGACGCCGTGATCTTGACCGGGCATCGAAGGTTTATCAGCCACATCATCCTTCGCCCATCGGCGGCTCGATCATCGCTTCGGCGAAGCCTTTATAGCCGTCCCAGAACTGCTTGGCGAAGTCGTCGGTGAAGCAGTGGAACGCGCCGGCCTTGAGCGCGGCGAGGGTCGCGTCGGCGACGACCGAGGGCGGTGGGGCGTCTTCGAAGCCGGCGTCGTCGCCCATGTCGGTCGCGATCGGCCCGGGGTGGACGCTGACGACCTGCGTGCCCTGCTCGGCGAGCAGATCGTGCAGGCCCTGGGTGATCGAGTAGCTCGCGGCCTTGGACGCGCAGTAGGTCGTGAACTGCGCGAAGTTGCGGAGCGAGGCGACGGAGTTGAGTTGAACGAGCGCGCCGCCGCCGTTGGCCTTGAGGATCGGGGCGAAGGCGCGGGCCATGCGCAAGAGGCCCTTGACGTTGACGTCGATCTCGAAGTCGAGGTTCTTAAAAACATCGTCGCCGGTGTAGTCGCCTTGGGTCAGGACCCCGCCGTTGTTAACGACGATCTGCACGTCCGCCGCCGCGGCCGCCGCCGCCGAGATCGTCGAATCGTCTTGCAGGTCCAGCGCCAGCGGCACGACTCTGCCGCCGGCAGATTCGACGAGTTCGCTCAGCGAATCGGGCTTGCGTGCGGTGGCGTAGAGCTTGGCGACGCCGGCGTCGAGAAACGCCTTGGCGTAGGCGAGTCCGATGCCGCGGTTCGCGCCGGTGATGAGAACGATCTTGTCTTTCGGGTCGATGGCCATGTCGGGCTCCGATGGGGTTCGAGTCGATCAAAACAAACGTGCAATGGTAACGATACCCCGGCGGACTAAAAAGTATTCCCCGATTCGTCCGTTGGCATGACTGATTACGTGTCGATGCGCCCGCCGCCGAACTTCGAGACCCAGACGGTGTCGCAGGCCGCGCAGGGATACTGATTGCCGGGCTCGAGCGGGTCGGTGTCGCGCATAAGCGTTGCGCCGCAGCCTGGGCATTGGCACGATTTTTTCGCCTGGGCGAGCACGACGAGGACGGCGACGGTCTCCGCCACCGCGATCGCGCCGAGGATGCCGTACAAGAGCGTCGGCTGGTCCTTGAGCACGAGCGACAGAACCACCGCCATCGTCACGAGCCCGAGCACGCTGGCGATCGGGATCACGACCAGCGGGAGGTGGTGATTGGGGTGGGGTTTGCGTTGCATGGCCCGACTCGCATGCGCTCGATCAGTCCTGGCCCGAACCCGCGCCGAGTTTGAACGCGCTGAAGCCGCCGAGCGCGAACCAGAGGAGGTCGAACGCCGAGAAACTCGAGACGAAACCCTCGTTTTTGATCTCGGTCGCCAGCGCCTCGCGGGTCTCTTTGTTCGTCGCGATCACGTCTTCGCGAAACGCGGCGCGGTCGTCTTCGGACATCGCCTGCCACTGCGCCGTCGCGTCGGCCCAGACGTCGGCCGGGTAATCCTCCGGGCCGTCGGGCCAGTCCATATCCGCGCCGGGCGGGTAGTTCAGCGGCTTGCCCGCTTCGCTGTATTCCTGCACGAGGTAGTCGGCGAGATACGTCGTCGCGTACGTCTCGTCGGTCATGATCCGGTCGCCGTCGTCCCACTGCTCCTCGATCGCGCCCATGTCCATCTCGACCGCGACGTACTTGCCCCCGACGATCGACACCAGCGCAACCGCCAGCGCGACCGCGCCCGACTTGGCGCTCGCCGCCTCGCCGACCCCGGCCATCATCGCGAAGCCCACCCCCGCGCCGATCCCCCACGCCAGCCAGCCCAGTTCGAAGTGAAGGAAGTGAGCGACCGCTGCCCAGATGACCGCGCCGATCAGCCCGACCGTCGACGCGTATAAAAGACCCTTGCTCATGTTGTTGACCCCGTTGGTAGGAGAGATGAAATCGCTCGGCCGTTGCCGACCTGCACAGACTACCCGTCCCGCATGGTCCGAGCAAGGCAAGTAATCTGCGTCGCAGGGCAGTCGCGTCAGATGGGTGGCGAGGCAAGGCCCGGGGTCGACCCATCTGGCATCAAACGCCTGTCGAAAGCCCGCAACGGATCATCGCGCCGCGATCACACGCCGACGCTCACCCTGCCACAGCCGCGGTGATCTTCTGCGCCGCGTCGGTCAGGTCGTCGCCGACGATCATGGTCGGGATGTCGCCCTTTGCTTGTTCGAGGATCGCGCGGGCCGGCTCGACGTTCGTGCCCTCGAGACGCACGACCAGCGGGACCTCGAAGCCGACTTCCTTGGCCGCGGCGACGATGGCGTTGGCGATGATGTCGCACTTGGCGATCCCGCCGAAGATGTTGACGAGGATGCCGTTGACGTTCGCGTCGGCGAGGATGATGCGGAAGGCCTCGGTCACCGCCTCTTCGCTCGCGCTGCCGCCGACGTCGAGGAAGTTGGCCGGCTCGCCGCCGTGCAGCTTGATGATGTCCATGGTCGACATCGCCAGGCCCGCGCCGTTGACCAGGCAGCCGATCGTGCCGTCGAGTTTGATGTAGGACAGGCCGTACTTCGCCGCCTTGACCTCCGACTCGTCGATCTCGGTTGGGTCTTCGAGGGCCTGCAGATCTTTGTGACGGAACATCGCGTTGTCGTCGAAGTCGATCTTCGCGTCGATGGCCAAGACTTCGCCATCGGGATGCGCATCGCTCGCGGGGGTCACGATCAGCGGGTTGATCTCGACCAGCGACGCGTCGGTGCCGAGGAAGAGCTTACTCAGGCACATCAGCACCTTCACCGCCTGGCCGACCTGCTTGCCCTCAAAGCCCATGGCGAACGCGACCTTGCGGGCCTGGTATGCCTGCAAGCCGGTGTCCGGGTCGATCGGCTCCTTGATGATTTTTTCAGGGGTCTTCTCCGCGACTTCCTCGATGTCCATCCCGCCCTCGGTGCTGACCATGATGGCCGGCACGCCCTGGGCCCGATCGAGGGTCATGCCCAGGTAGAGCTCTTTCCGGATGTCCGAGCCGGC
>JBMYUK010000051.1:0-10721 GCA_049605275.1 Phycisphaeraceae bacterium | reverse complement strand
CGACATGCACGCGTGATCGCGGCGGCCCAGTCGTTCAGCGGTTTTGTGCGATGTACGCGAGGGCTTTGGTTTCGTAGGCCTCGGAGCGCAGGCCGATGGTCTTCGCCTCGGACAGCGCCGTCTCGAGATCGACGCCCTGGTCCAGCACGCGATAGGTCAGCCAGCCGGCGGCGACACGGTTGGCCGAGCCGCAGTGAAAGAGCATCGGCCGGGCCGAGTCGCGCAGCACCCCGCGCATCGCGTCGATCCGCTCGTCGGTGAACTCGCTGGCGCCGCTCCATGGGACGTGCACGTACGCGATGCCCTGCGCCTCGGCCAGGGCCGCCTCATCCATGTCCGGCGTCTCGCTCTTCTTGCGCAGGTTCAAAATCGTCTCGATCCCCAGGCCGCGCAGCAGCGGAAAGTCGCCGGGCGTCACGGCCCCCGAGACGTACAGGTCGCCGACGCGATGCATGTTTTTTACATCGCCGCAGTTGGTCGGCTCGACCGTACCCGCTCCGGTGGTCGAGGGGTCGGCCTGACAGCCTGTGAGGGCGAGCGTGACGAGTAAGAGCGCTAGCAAGAGTCGGTTTCGCATGACCGTGTTTATACGAAAAAACCGCCGGGCGGGGCGGGTCGTTTGGCGAGAATTGGCCCACTAGGACTTGAACCTAGACTGACAGAATCAGAATCTGTAGTGCTGCCGATTACACCATGGGCCAGTGTTTTAGCGACCGAACATGCTAGATCGCGTCGGGGCGAAGGTCAATCATCGGCGCGCTACTCACGAAGGCTTTGAGATTCACCGCGTCGGCAGCGGGCAATCGTGAAACGCATCGATCACGGCCTTGGGATCGTCCGCGCCGAAGAGGGCCGAGGCGGTGACGAGCGTATCGACGCCGGCTTCGACGGCCACGGGCGCGGTCGTCGGGCTCATCCCGCCGTCCATCTCGATGCGCGTCTCGGGGCCGACACGCTCTGTCACCCAGCGCGCTTTGTCGAGCACCTCGGGCATGAACGATTGGCCGGAGAAACCGGGATTGACGGACATGATGAGGACGAGGTCCGCCGCGTCGAGGTAGGGCTCGAGCGCCTCGGCCGGGGTCGGGGGGTTGACGACGATGCCCGCGGTCATGCCGAACTCGCGGATGCGCTCGAGCAGCTTGATCCCGTCGATCCCGCCGGGCCGCTCGGTCTCGCAGACTTCGACGTGGAACGAGAAGTGGCTGGCCCCGGCGTCGGCGAAGGGCTCGAGGTAGCGCTCGGGCTCTTCGACCATGAGGTGGACATCGAGGTTGACCGTCGGCAGGTGTCGGCGCACGCCGCGGATCATGTCCGCGCCCATGGTGAGGTTTGGCGCGAAGCGGCCGTCCATCACGTCGACGTGCAGGAGGTCGGCCCCGAGATCGAGGACGCGTCGACAGTCCGCCGCCATGTCGCCGAAGTCGGCCGAGAGGATCGACGCGGCGACGAGCGGTCGCGTCGGCTGGGTGCGCAGGTCGAGCGTATCGGAAGTAGCGTCCATCGTTTGTTCCACTTGAACATACACGAGAAGTTGAAAATAGCCCGCGGCCTACGGACGCCGGGCAAGAGAACGAGGTGGGTGTCACAACAAACAACCGCTTTCGCGTCCGGAGCCCGTAGGTCTCCGGCTATTAATGGATATCTTGTACACCTTATTACTTAAACGCATCATAACGATTGAACCTCGAGCGCCGCGGGGGGTCCGTGGTCGGCGGGCGTATTTGCTACCATGATGCGTCCGCTCCCTTGCCTCGGCCCGACCCATGCGCACCGCGATCATCTCCGACATCCACGGCAACCTCGACGCGCTCAGCGTCGTCCTCGCCGACATCCAGGCCCGAGAGGCCGACCGCATCATCTGCCTCGGCGACATCATCGGCTACGGCCCGAACCCGCTCGAGTGCCTGGACCTGGTGATGGACCGGTGCGCCTTCGCGATGATGGGCAACCACGACTTCGCCGTGCTCTACGAGCCCACGAGTTTCAACACGACCGCCGAGCAGGCCGCGTTCTGGACCCGCAAGCAGTTCGAACTCGAGCCCGACCCGGACCTGCGTAAGAAGCGATACGAGTACCTCGGCAACCTGCTGGTGCGCAAGTGGGAAGCGGGCACGCTCTACGTCCACGCCTCGCCGCGCCGACCGATCAACGAGTACATCTTCCCCGACGACGTCGTGTCCGCGCCGCACAAGATGGCGTCCATCTTCGATCGCATCGAGGAGCGCTGCTTCGTCGGGCACACGCACGTGACGGGCGTCTTCACCGACGAGCCGGACTTCTATCCCCCCGCCGATCTGGGCGAAGCCTACAAGTGGGGCAGCGACGACCGCGTCGTCGTCAACCCCGGCAGCGTGGGCCAACCGCGCGATCGCGACCCGCGCGCGTCCTACGCGATCATGGACGACGAGCAGATCGAGTTTATCCGCCTGGAGTACGACATCCCGGCCGTGGTCGAGAAGGTCAAGGCAATCGACGAACTCAGCGACTTCCTGGGCCAGCGGCTGCTTGAAGGCAGGTAAGAGAGGTTTGTGTTTTAGCCACAGATTTCACGGATTACTTAGATTCTGAACCACGAAGACACGAAGGGCACGAAGCGATCATTGCTTGCTTCGCGTCTTCGTGGTTTAGCTTGGTTTGAATCTGTGTCATCTCTGAAATCTGTGGCTCAACAGCCTTAGAAAGATTCCGCGGCCTCTTCGACTTCGTCGTACATCGGGAAGACCGAGTCGAGGCGAGTGACTTTGAAGAGGAAGGCGACGTTTTCCTGGCAGCCGGCGAGCGCGATCTGGCCGCGCTGATGCTCGATGTCTTGCAGGAGCTGGACGAGCGAGCCGATGCAGGCGCTGGCGAGAAACTCGACCTGCGCGAGGTCGAAGACGAAGTTCTGCACGTTCTCGTAGCGCATCTTGTCGGTGCAGGCCTCGACGAGTTCCTGCATCTCGTGATAGGCGAGTTCGGCCTGATGAATGTGCGCGGTCACGGTCGAGCCGGCTTGTTCGAGATCGATCGTATCGGGCAGCATCGCGCGTTCCTATAGGGAGAACCCCCGGAAAGAACGCCGGGCGGTATCGGACTTATCGGTTGGAATGATGCGCGACTTTGGGTCGGGGCACTTGCGGGATCGGGCGCGTGTTTACCCAAGCGTTACAGATGGTTTGGTTTTTTACCGCGGAGATCGCAGAGGGTCGCCGAGAAAAGATATAGAAGGTTGCCTTTCTCTGCGGCTCTCTGCGATCTCTGCGGTAAATATATTTTTCTCATCCCGCGAAGTAGAGTTCGCTGACGACGGCTTGGACCATTTCGCCGGCGACGGGGACAGCGACCTTCGTGCCGGGCTTGTGTCGGCCCCACTTCATAACGGCGAAGGCGAGTCCCGCTCGACCCAGGAGGGGGGAGAGGGTCGAGCTGGTGATGCCGCCGACTTGTCCGCCGCGCGGGGCCTTGGCGCGTTTGTCTTCGTCGTGTTCGAAGACCTGCGAGCCGGCGACGGGCAGGACGTCGGCATCGAGCTTGAGCCCGACAAGCAGGCGCTTGGGATGGCTGAGGTTGTGCATGCGGGCGACGGCTTCCTGTCCGAGCCAGCAGCCCTTGGTGAGTGACACCGCGTCGTTGAAGGCTTGTTCGCCCGCCTCGGCGGGGAGTGAGTCGGGGCCGAAGTCGATGTGGTAGAGGGCCTGGCCGGACTCGATGCGTGCGGTGTTGTAGGCCAACCAGCCGACGGGTCGGCCGCGGAGGGAGTCGCGGCGTCTTTCGGCGAAGTCGGCGTCGGGCACCTGGTCGCTTTCGTAGCCCGCGGCGTCGAGGAGTCGTTGGTGGATGGCCTTGGCGTGTTCGGCGGGGACGAAGAGGCGGAGGCCGAGCGTTTGGCCGAGGTCGCGTCGGCAGACGGAGACGGGTTGGTTGTCGATGGTGAGGACGTGGGTGGTGTTGGGGCGTGCGACGACGTCGTCGGGGGTCATGCCGTTTACGGTGTGGTCGGCGACGCTGGCGAGGAGCTTGGCGGACGCGGGGCCGAAGAGGGCGAAGGCGGCGCGGCTCTCGCTGATGTTTTCGAGTGTGACGTCTTCTGCGAAGAGCCGGCTGTCGAGGAGCTTGATGGTGGATGCGATGTCGAATCGGTCGATTTCGAGCCAGGTCGATGCGTCGCCGAGGTGGACGTGGCCGTCGGCGAGGACGTGTCCCTCGGCGTCGAGGAGAAAGGTTCGTTTGGTCTGCCCGCCGGTCATCGGGTTGATGTCCTGGGAGAGCATATTGTGGAGGAAGGGCTTGACGTCGTCGCCTTTGAGTTGGATGAGTCCGGTTTGCGGCAGGTGCAGGATGCCGACGTGTCGTCGGATGGCGGCGTACTCGGTTTCGAAAGAGCCGAAGGACTCGGCGATGGCGAGTGGGGCTTTGCCGTCGGCGCCGGCCGGCCCGTAGCCGATGAGTTCGGCGCCGAGTTGTTCGAGGTGTTGTTCCATCTGCGCCTCATCGTATGCGTTTTGTTTAGCGGTCGCCCTTGGGCGGTTAGCGGATCGTCCGGCGCGAAGTCGCATAAGGGCGACCGCTAAACGAGGTTGAGCGCGGCAACATCCGGTAACATGCCGCGTTCACGAAAGGGAGCACCACCATGGCCAAGAAAACCATCGCAGACGTCGAACTCACCGGCAAAAAAGTCCTCATGCGCGTGGACTTCAACGTCCCGTTGAAGGACGGGCAGATCACGGACGATCGGCGGATCGTGATGGCGTTGCCGACGATTCAGCACGTGCTCGACGGCGGGGGGAGCGTCGTGCTGATGGCGCACCTGGGTCGTCCCAAGGGCGAGCCGAATCCCGAGTTTAGTCTCAAGCCGGCGGCGGATCGGTTGGGCGAGTTGCTGGGCGAGGGCGTCGTGCAGATGGCGATCGACACGGACGGGGACGACGCGCACGCGAAGGCGGATGCGCTGGTGCCGGGCCGGGTGCTGGTGCTGGAGAACGTTCGTTTTAATGCGGGCGAGAAGAAGGGCGACGACGAGAATTACAACTACGCGTTGGGTTCGTTCGGCGACATTTATTGCAACAACGCGTTTGGGACGTGCCACCGGACGGAGGCGTCGATGTACGCGGTGCCGAAGGTGATGAAGGAGGTCGGCAAGCCGGCGGTGGTGGGTTTCTTGGTGGAAAAGGAGATTCAGTACCTGACGGACGTGATCGCGAACCCGGAGCGACCGTTCGTGGCGATCCTCGGCGGGGCAAAGGTGTCGGACAAGATCAACGTGATCGACAACCTGCTGGGCGTCTGCGACAAGGTGCTGATCGGCGGGGCGATGGCTTACACATTCAGCTTGGCACAGGGCGGCAAGGTCGGCGGGTCGCTAGTCGAGAAGGACAAGGTCGAGCTGGCCGGGGAGCTGATCGCCAAGGGCGGGGACAAGCTGGTGCTGCCGGTAGACACGCACTGCGGCGATGACTTTTCGAGCGATTGCAACAAGCAGGTCGTGAAGGCGGGCGAGATCGCGGACGGCTTTGAGGGCCTGGACATCGGGCCGGAGACGGCGGCGCGGTACGCCGAGATCGTGAAGGACGCGAGGACGGTGGTGTGGAACGGGCCGATGGGCGTGTTCGAGATGCCGCCGTTTGACGAGGGGACCAAGGCGGTGGCGCAGGCGATCGCGGACTCGGACTCGACGAGCATCATCGGCGGGGGCGACTCGGCGGCGGCGATCGAGCAACTGGGCTTCGCGGACCGGGTGACGCACGTGTCGACCGGCGGCGGGGCGTCGCTGGAGATGCTCGAGGGCAAGTCGTTCGCGAGCGTCGATCTGTTGGACGATAAGTGAGCGGGTCCGGGTTGTTTCGCCCGGCGATGAATCCGCAGGCGCATGCGGACCGAACTTCCACGCGGAGACTTTTTATGCATGATGTCAGGCGTTTGGGTTCGGTCGGGCTTTTGGCTTGCGCGGCGAGCTTCGTAGCGATGGATGCGCGGTCGCAGACGAGCCCGGGGTTGATCCTCACGCCGTGGCAGGGCGATGCGAAGGCGGAGATCCGTGCGGAGGCCTTTTTCACGCCGACCGAGGCGAACATCACCGGCGCGGATGTGGATTTATCGATCTTCGACGCGGTCGGCCGGGTGCGTCTGGATCCGGAAGCGTCGTACAACCCGTCGATCGGCTTCGAGCTCAACCACTTCGAGATCGGCAGCTCGGACCCGGCGCTGCCCGACGAGCTGACCGACCTGTCGATCGGCTTCGGCGGCAGCTTCGGCAACATCGACCTCGGCGAGACCCTGGGCGAGTGGCAAGTCGGCTACACCGTCGGCGTGGGTTACGCCGGCGACACGCCCTTTAACGATGGCGACGCGTGGTACGGCAAGGCCGACCTGTTTGCCGTCAAACCCATCGACCGCGACACCCGCTGGCTCGTCGGCATCAACTACGACGGCAACCGCGTCTTCCTGCCCGACGTCCCCCTGCCCGCGATCACCTACTTCAGCCGACTCAACGACACCACGACCTACGCCCTCGGCCTGCCCTTTAGCCGACTGACCTGGAAGCCCGACGCCTTCTGGACCGTCGACATCCGCTCGGTCGTCTTCTTCAACTTCAACGGCACGGTGAGCTACCAGGCCAGCGAAGACCTCAGGCTCTTCGCCTCGTACGTCCGCCGAAACGACGCGTTCACCCTGCAAGGCAGCATCGAGAATCGCCGGCTCATCTTCGCCCAGCAGCGCGTCGAGATCGGGCTGACCTACGACCTCACGCCCGAGCTCGCGCTCACTCTCGCCGGCGGCTACGCCTTCGATCAGGAGCTGGACTTCGGCTACGACGTCCGTGACCCGGCGGGCCTGCGCGACCTCGACGACTCGGGCTACATCCGCGGGGGCGTCGTGCTCCGCTACTGATTTGCCTGACCGGCATCATCCAAACGGTTTACGAACGGGGCGAGATTGTCCTTTTTCTACAAGGTTTTTCGCGATCCGCGCTGCCGCGGGGTGAAATGAATCGATAACTTATGCGTTGGTCTAGGGTCCACGCGGACCGGCCGATACACTAGATGAGATGTCCGGCATGACGCAGCTCGCACAAGTTGATGCGCTCACGCCCGCGCCCGATTGGTGGTCCACCGCGACCAGCGGGCCGGGGCTGTGGCTCGTCGTCGCGATGGCGGCGTGCGCAGCGTTATTGATTTGGCTGGGGGTTCGGCTGCGCGCGGTGTCGGAACAATCGCGTCGGCCGGCGACGGTGCGCGAGCGTCTGGCGGACGACGGTGGCGTGGCGATGGTCGAGTTCGTGCTGGTCACGCCGATCTTGCTGCTGGTGACGCTGCTGCTGTTGCAGACGATGCTGGTGTTCACGGGTTTGTTCTACGTGCAGCACGCGGCGTTCGCGGCGGCGCGGAGCGCGATCGTGCAGATCCCGATGGCGTCGACCGAGCCGCAGAACGAGATCTACCTGGACCTGGGCTCGGATAAGTTCGAGGCGATCCAGGCCGCCGCGGTCTTCGCGGTCATGCCGGTGAGCGGTCGAGAGGACGGCGCGAGCGTCGTCGCCGGCGAGGTGGCCGCGGGGGTGGCGGAGGTGTTCGCCGCGCAGGGCGAGTCGGCTCCGCCTTGGGTGGATCGACTGTTGGCCGAGCGGCTGACCTACGCGATCAATCACACCGAGGTGACCCTCGAGCGCGTGACGCCGAGTAACGATGCGCAGTCGGTCGATTTCGAAGCGGTCGAGGGCTACGCCACGTTCTCGCCGAAGGAGGCGATCGCCGCGCGCGTCCGCCACGAGTTCGCGCTGTCGATCCCCCTCGCCAGCCGGGTCTTCTCCGCGATCGGCATCTCCGGCACGTACAACCCCGCCTCGCGCAACAGCGATAACCCCGCGCCCCCCGGCACCTGGACCCTCATCGAGTCCCGCGCCATCCTCACCAACGAGGGCATCGACCGCCGACTGCCCCCCGCCCCCGAGGTCCCGCGCCTTTAAGGACCGAGCGGCCTAACCGCCCGTACGCCGATTTCACGCCCCACGCCTGCCAAGCCCATGACCCCCGACGACCTCCGCCAACCCGCCCCCGCGCAACCCGCACGACGCCGACGCCTGCAACGCGTCAAGCGAGCCGCTCGCTCTCCGCGCGATCGCGGCGCCGTGCTCGTCCTCACGCTGCTCGGCGCGTTTCTCATCGTCGGCATGCTCGCCTACGTCTTTAACACCGGTCGGCACGCCCAGCTGCAGCAGCAAACCCAGTCCGCCGCCGACGCGACCGTCATGTCCGGCGCGGGCTACGTCGCAAGATCGTTCAACACCGTCGCGATGAACAACGTCGAGATCGCCCGGCTGATCGCTGTGGTTCAGATGCTCGACGCCATGCCCCAGTCGATCGAGTACACGCTGCTCGACGTCCAGGCGACGCTCGAGCGCGTCGAAGAGCAATTGGCCGGCAGCAACTGCCCGCTCCGCGCGGACTTGATCCAGCGGCTGGCCGAGAGCGTCGTCGTCACGCAGTCCGGTTTGTTCGGCGGGCTGCAGGCGGACCTGTCGATGCTCATCCGCACCCAGCTCGCGCCCGAGGTCGACGCGATGCTCGGTCGGGACCTCGAAGAGATCGGCGACATCCTCTACGAGCAGATTCGCCAGCTCGAAGAGATGCACCAGTTTTTCAACCTCGGCAGCTACGACGTCCGCGAGATGACCTTCTACGACAGCGAGTTCGGCAAGGGCGAGCTCTGGAAGGCGATGACCTCGCTCGACCTCATCAGCACCGCGACGATGGAGCAACTCACCGACCTCACCCAGGTCGCCGCCGTCGAGGCCGGCCAACGCAACATGCGCGGCCAGGGCGGCGAGACCCTCTCCGCCGTCGCTCCCTTCGACGCCGGCTACGCCTGGCAACGCTTCACTTTCGACGACTTTCGAAACCCCGTCGTCCGCGGGCGTATCCCCAACGCCGTCGACGACCCGGTCACCAACCGCGGGCCCTTCGACACCGTCTTCGGCTGGAAGCTGCTCCAACGCGAAGCAACCGCGTGGGAAGACACCGGCGGCGACTCGTCCTCGACCAGCGCCCGGCCCGACTCGCGATGGTCCGGCGGCGGGGGCAACGGCGGCGGCGGACGACGTGCCACCGAATGGGAGATCCGAAGCTACACCACCGTCGGCACCTGGCAGTGGCTCGCGCGACTCCTTAGACAACGCATCGACACCCCCGACGTCCTCGAAAACAGCCAGTTCGCCACCCGCGTCACCCGCATGGGCGGCAACAAGCTCAACTACATCTGGCCCGGCTCGGTGCGCACCTGGGTCTTCCTCGACCCCGAGTGGATCACCAGCTACAACGAAGCCGAGCAGATCATCGAGGCCGGCACCCCCCGCGTCGCCTACACCCAGTTCATCCGACAGGAAGTCGGCCAAACCTACCGCTTCTACCCCTACGACAACACCCTTCTCGAAGCCATCGGCGCACAGCGCCCCTACACCGTCGGCCCCCTCAGCACCGGACAGTGGGAGATCATCCGGCCCCGCGGCGGGTGGACCACCGTCCCCGGCATCGCCAATAAGTCCTGCGATCACGTCTGGGACGACGGCGGCGCCTGGGCGAACGAGGGCCGAGAACGCGCCGCCATCGTCCACACCGATCCCGAGACCCTCCGCCGAGCCGTCGATCGGCTCCGCCGCGAAAGCGAGTACACCCTCTACAAGGCCGACCGCACCGTGCTCCAGCCCGGCGACCTCTCGGAAGAGGCCGCGTGGATCGAGTTCCCCACCGTCGGGGTCGAGGTCACGATCTTCCGCTTCGTCTGGGCCGGCATGAACGTCGGGCCCGAGGTCACGATCCGAGACCCCAACAACTTCGCCAGCCGAGACGACCTCGCCGCCCCCATCGACTTCGACCACAGCCAGATGACCTGGCCCGACGAAAACGCGCCCGGCTTCCCCGGCAGCCCGCTCACGTTCCTCGGCCTCGCCAAGCAGCCCAACCGTGCGCCCCTCTGGGACCAGCTTTTCAACACCAGCGCCTTCGACGGACACACCGGCATCGCCCAGGCCTCGGTCTTCAATAACCACTCCCGCGACCTCTGGACTCAGATGTGGCACGCCCAACTCGAACCCGTCCAGGACTACGATGAATGGGTCAGCCTCATCCAGCAGCAGGTCGGCCTCGCCTCGGGCTACGAAGGGCTCAGCGTCGGCGAACTCCAGGAACTCGCCGACTACCTCGAGTCCCTCCGCGCGCTCGCCCCCGTCATGCTCAACCACTAAACGACCCGACCACGCAACCACACGATGAAGCCCACCCTTAAGCCCACATCTAAAAAAGTCGCCCGCAAGCGCAGCGTTCTGGGCGCGGTTATGGCCGAGACCGTCCTCGTCATGCCCTTCATCATGCTCGCGATGGTGCTCATCATCTACCTCGGCTGGAACTTCCGCCGACTCGCCCAGGTCACCAACATGGACCGCTACGCCGTCTGGGAACTCGCCACGCCCGGCTCGCCCGGCCCCGACCTCCAGGGCATCCAGGCCGACCTGCGAAACCCCCGGCTCAACAACGCTTTCTTCGGGCTCAACGGCGACCAGGCCCTCACCCTCGACGAACTCCGATCCAGCCAGGGCTACACCCCCCAGCCCCACGAAAACCTGCGCGACCAGCAGACCGACGAGACCTACGCCTACTTCGACGACTTCCTCGAAAACAACCCCCGCGCCATCCACCAACGCTTCACCGCGCGGCACGATCACAGCATCGACCTCGAGCGCTTCGGCC
>JBMYUK010000050.1:0-10798 GCA_049605275.1 Phycisphaeraceae bacterium | reverse complement strand
AACAAGGCGGCGCTGTGCTCGGGCGGGGAGAAGCGCAAACTCGAGATTGCCCGTGCGCTGGTGACCGAGCCGTCGCTGATTTTGCTCGACGAGCCGTTCGCGGGCGTCGATCCCGTAGCGGTCGAAGGATTGCAGGACGAGATCCGTCGGCTGCGCGATCAGTTCGAGATCTCCATGCTCGTTACCGACCACAACGTCCATCACATCCTCGCGGTGTGCGATCGCGTGTACGTCATCGCCAACGGCAAGGTCTTCGCCGAGGGCACGCCCAAACAGATCATCAACGACGAGCACGTCAAGCGCGAGTACCTCGGCTCGATGTTCCGCGGCGATGAGTTCGATTGATTTGTACTTGCGGTGTAGCGGGAGATGCGAAGCATCCCGTTCGACACCTCGATCACGCTTCGCACGGGACGCTTCGCGTCACCCGCTCAACAACATGGCACACGATTACCAAGACAACACGCGCGGCGTCCGCCTGCAGAAAGCCATGGCCGAGAGCGGGCTCGCGTCGCGTCGCGCCTGCGAAGAACTCATCGAAGCGGGACGGGTGACGGTCAATGGCACGCAGGTCAAAGAGTTGCCCGCTTGGGTCGATCCCGCGCACGACGCGATCAAGGTCGACGGCGAGCCCCTGCCGCGCACCCCGCGCAGCCGACGCGGCAAAGAAGACAGCGCGATCGGCAAGACGTACGTCATCGTCAACAAGCCGCGCGGCGTGATCTCGACCAACGACGATCCGGAGGGACGCAAGCGCATCATCGACCTCGTCGAAGACAACGCGCTGAGTCGAAAGCGGCTCTATCCCGTCGGCCGACTGGACGCGGACTCGACCGGCATGATCCTCTTGACCGACGACGGCGAACTGACCCACCGCCTCACGCACCCGAGCTTCGAAGCGCCCAAGCAGTATCGCGTCACCGTCAAGGGCAGGGTCGAAACGGACGACCTCGACAAACTCCGCAAGGGCATCTACCTCGCGGCTCCGAGAGAGATCGCCGAGTCAAAGTCGGACAATCCATCGTCGGACGTCTCGCCGCGCTCGAAGGCGAAGAAGGCGGCGCCCGACAGCGTCCGCATCCTGCGCGTCGAGAAGGATCGCGGCTCGGGCGACCGCACGATGCTCGCGATGACGCTGCACGAGGGCCAGAACCGCGAGATCCGCCGCGTGCTGGCGAGGCTCGGCTTCAAGGTGAAAAAGCTCAAGCGCGTCGCGATCGGCCCGATCCAGATGAAGACGCTGCGCAGCGGCAGCTGGCGGGTTCTGACCGTGCCGGAGGTGCGGAAGTTGCGCAAGTCGGTGGGGCTTAAATAATACATCCATCCCACAAAAACCGCGCGCGTCTTGATAGCCGCCGCGTAACACACGGGGGTCGAATCGGCTGAGGTCTTTTTGGCGTAAGCGTGATCGAAGCCGGAAATGACTCGACCCCCGTGCGTTACCCGGCGGCTACGCAACGCGTCAATACTTATCGACATGCCTATAAACGCAGAAAAGTAGAAGCGCAGAAAATTTAAAAATAAAGCCCCGCGGCTCTCACTGCGGGGCTTGTCTTTATGTTCTGCTGTTTTGCGTTTCTACGGTGCTGCGTTTCACACCTTATCCGTCACCTCGAAGCCCTTGCGGTAGACGCGGGTCAGGAGCGGGTTGGCTTGGTCGGCGCCGTCGCCGACGAACTTGCCCTGGCTGTTGTCGAAGGTGAGCTTGCTGCCGTAGGTCCACTTGATGTCGGCGTCGACGCCGTTGTCTTTGCGGATCTTGGCGTATCGGGCGATGGATTCCTGCAGGTCGTCGTCGTGGCCGAAGCGTTCGAGGACTTCCTGTTCGGGCAGGGCTTTGCCGGCCTTGTAGGCGATGTTGGAGACGTGGGCGAGGTCGGAGGAGTAGCCGGCGGACTCGCATTCGCTGGTGAGGATGGATCGGTCGTTGCGTTGGATGGCTTCGATGAAGTTGCCGTAGTGGGCGCTTTGGTTGCCCTTCCAGGATGCGAGTTCGGTGCCGTCGGGCGCGAGGACTTTGCCGCCGCCGCGTCCGCCGCGGAACTCGCCTTTTTCGCAGTCGACGATGACACCGACGCCGATGCCTTTGTAGGCAGGCCTTTTGAGGTTGATGGTTTCGCAGGTGATGGGCACGTCGCCGTAGGTCATGCGCACGAGGAGCATGTTGGGGGTGTTGCCGGCGTCGTCCCATGCGAATCGTCCGCCCATGCACTCGACGGTGTCGGGCAGGGCCATGGGGTCTTTGAGCGCCCATCGGGCGAGGTCGGTTTCGTGCGGGCCCTGGTTGCCGAGGTCGCCGTCGCCGGTGTTGAAGTCCCAGTGCCAGTCGTAGTGGAAGCGGGGGCGGTAGATGGGTTGGTCCTCTGCCGGGCCGAGCCACATGTTGTAGTCGACCTCTGCGGGCGGGGTGAGGGGGGTGTCGCGTTTGCCGATGGATTTGCGGTTGCGGTAGGTGAGCACGCGGATGGACTTGACCGCGCCCCAGTCGCCGTTGTGCAGGGTTTCGAAGAACGGGGTGAGCCCGCCGCAGCTACGGTTTTGGAAGCCGGAGGAGACGATGCGGTCGTACTTGCGCGCGGCCTTGGTCATCTGCCGGCTCTCGTAGACGGTGTGGGACGTGGGCTTTTCCATGTAGACGTGCTTGCCGGCCTGGCAGGCCCAGATCGTGAGCAGCGCGTGCCAGTGGTTGGGCGTCGCGGAGACGATCGCGTCGATGTCGTCGCGCTCGAGCATGCGGCGGAGATCGGTCGTCGCGAAGGCATCGGAGAATTTGTTGGCTTGTCCGCCGAGCTTTTTCTCGTCGGCGTCGCAGAGCCCGGCGACGGCGACGTTGCTCAGCCTGCTGAACGAGTTGAGCAGGCCCACGCCGCGCCCGCCCAGGCCGATGAAGCCGACGCGGACTTTGTCGCTCGCGCCTAGCACCTTCGCAGTCGGCCCGAGGGCGAGGGCACCGGCACCGACGGCCGCGGTCTTGATGAGGTTTCGTCTTGTAAAGCGTGTTTGCATCATATTTCCCTTCTTGGATGAATTAGTCTTCTTCGATCTCACGAATGTAGATGTCCTTAAACGCGGTGTGCATCTTCTGCCCGCCGTGCAGCTGCAGTGCGAAGTGGCCCTCTGCCGCTCCCTTGTCGTCTTCGAGTTCGACAACTTGCTTGCCGTTGATAGAGACGCGGATCGTCCCACCGTTGGCATAGACGGTCATGTCGGTCCACTCGCCGGCTTTGTAGATTTCCTTCATCACCTCTGGGTCTGGCTTTTTCACCCACCGCCGACCGAGCGTTTCATACAACCCGCCGGTCGCCGAAGTCCTGTCGACCTCGGCCTGGAAGCCCTTGATGCCGACGGCCTTGTCCACCGGCGTCGAGCGGAAATAAAAGCCGGAGTTACCCTCGGTGACTTTGAACTTGAGTTTGACGGTGAAGTTGCGGTAGGCCTTTTCGGAGACCAGTAAGCCGTGGCGTTTTTCTTCCTTCTCAGAAGTGCCGACGATCGCGCCGTCGACGACGCTCCACTCGCCCCCGGGCTTGGCGGTCCATCCAGTCAAATCCTTGCCGTTGAACAGCGGTGTCCAGCCGGCTTCTATGCTGGTCTCGGCGTGCGTCGCAAAACAGCACAGCAAGAGCGTGGCAGCGATCAGGTTGGTGATGCAGTAACGTTGCATAATTATTCCTTTTCAGTCGTCTCTTGGATCCATTGATCATATTTGCCCGCGATGTCGGCGTCTTGCGGCGTGCCGGCGAAGAAGACGAAGCGGTAGAGCATCTCGAGGCGTTCGTTGTGTTTGAGGACAAATTCGCCGTCGCCGCGTTTGTACTTGCCGCGCTCGAAGTCGGACATGCCGAAGGGGTTGGCGGCGACCAGGCCGTAGTCGCGCGCATGCCACCAGGTGGGGTGACGCAGGTTGGTCGGGTGGTCGAAGATCGCCACGCCGCAGGTGTTGCCGTCGATGACGCCCCAGTACGCGACCCACTTCGCGCGCTTGCCCCAAGTGTTTTTGTCCTTGTCGCCTTCGCTGTTGACGGCTTGGCCGGTGGCGACGCCGCCCTTGAGCCGGAGTTGCGGCGCGAGGCGAAAGCCCATCGTGCCTTCCTTGGTGTCGGCAAAGACCAATTCGCCAACCGAGCCGTCGGGGGCCAGCGTGGTGGCGTAGTCGATCACGCGCGAGCCATCCTCCAGCGCTTCAAAGCCGTAGAAGTTGGTCGCGGTGGCAAGCACCGCCTTCTTGGGCGTCAGCCAATTCTCGATGGAGGCGAGCATGACGCGGCGGCCCTCCGCGATCGTTGGCGAAACGACTTGTGTCGCGATGGTGCCTCTGTTCTTCCCTTCGTGCCAGAAATCAACGCCGCTGACCCCGCCGTGGGTGAACCACATCGAGGTGTGGTGGGGGTGATCCTTTGATTCGCCCTCGACACCTTTTTTCATCGGATAGTGGCGGGTCATGTTGGCGCCGGTCGGGCCGATGATGGGATAAAGAAAGGGCTTGGCCGCGTCTTTGTGGTTGTACGCAGTGAAGAGTTCGCCGCCTAGGTTGACCGCCTGGCGATCGCCATCGGTCTGAATCGTCAGCTTGGCCGTGTCCTGCGCGACGGCGGTCAGCGACAGAGCGAGGCAGCAGGCAACGGCGGATAATCGTCTGCAGATTGTCATAGGCTTTACTCTCGCTGCGGTCACGTTGTGAAACTCGCTTTAAGGACGTCCATACTCTGACGCGCGATCGTCGGCGCGTCCGGCGTGTAGTCGAAGACCTCGACGCTCACCCAGCCGTCATAGCCGGTGTCTTCGAGTGCGCTGGCGATCGGCGGGAAGTCGACCTCGCCCTGACCCGGGCCGCGGAGGTTCGGGTCGTTGGCGTGGAAGTGAGCGGTGTGGGCTTTGCAGTCGCGGACGATGTCGACGATGGGCTTGTCCTCGCTGGACATGGCTTTGACGTCGAGGTGCAGTCGGCAGGCGGGGTGGTCGACGCGTTCAATGAGTTGAATCGTTTCCTCGGCCGTGGTCATGAAGTTGGTTTCACTTGGGCCGAGGGGCTCGAGCGCGAGCGTGACGCCGAGCGGCCCGGCGACCTCGCAGACGCTGCGCAATACGGCCGCGGCGCGATTGGCCGCGGCGTCGTATTGCTCGCCGGGCTCGAGGTCGCGCTGCTTCGGGCTGCCCCAAACCATGATCGTCCCGCCCATCGCGGCGCACAGCCGAGCGAGGTGCTGGACGAATGCAGCGGTCGCTTGCCGGATCGCGTCGTCTTTTGTGGTCAGGTGCAAACCCTCGGGCTTGACGAGCAGCCAGTGCAGGCCGACGACTTCGAGCCCGTGGTCGCGG
Organism: Phycisphaeraceae bacterium; assembly: GCA_049605275.1. Taxonomy (GTDB): domain Bacteria; phylum Planctomycetota; class Phycisphaerae; order Phycisphaerales; family Phycisphaeraceae; genus JAHQVV01. Next base: position 5,479 of record JBMYUK010000050.1, on the reverse strand, counting down.
ACCTGTTGGCCGACGGCTTTCGCGTCTTGCTCGGTCAGTTGGCGCGGGTCGGGGTTGAGCGTAAACGGCGCGATCTCGACGCCTTGATAGCCCGCGGCCTTCATGTCGGCCAGGGCTCGATCCAACGGCCAATCGCCGTAGGTCTCGTTGCAAATCGCGAATCGTGTCATAAATCGTCTCTTGAGGCTAGAAGCATAGACGCACGCAGGGCATAGACCATACGGCAATCATCATGCGTCTACCTTCAAGCGACGTGCGAACAGTGTAGCAACTGCTCTCGGAATCGCAGCGCGATCGTCTGAGATTTGCACGCGTCCTCAGCCGGCGCACTGGTCGTACGCGAGCCGCAGCGCGTCGCGGAGATTGCCCCCGGCCCGGTCGAACAGCGCATCGGTGTCGATCGCGTCGCGCAGCGGCGGGGCGAGTTCGTCCACGATGCGGCCGAGGACCACGCGCGAGGGCGTCGGCCGGGCGACTGTGGCAAAGCGGACCCGGCGGTGCGACGTCACGATGACGCCCCCGGCGCGCTTGGATGCGCAGAAGACCCAGGCCCGCGCCCACCGCGGCAGCAAGTCGTAGCCGTCGAGCAGGAGCGCGTCGGTGTGACGAGCCCGTCGAACGATTCGCCGCCACTCGCTCGGTAGGCCACGCGTTCGATCGCCGTTGACAAACAGCGGCAGGGGGGCGAGCCCGTGGCCCATCAACTCGTCGCCGAGGGCCTGGAGCATCGCGGTCTTCCCGCAGCCGTGGGGCCCGACGATCGCGCCGCGGTATTGCGTCCGCTTCAAGCGATCGGCCACCTCGCTGAGCGCGTACTCGTACTCGATGTATCGAACCGCATCGACTCGCTGCGCATTGAACGGGTTGTCGCAAGGCCTCGATGGCGTCGCACGATGAATCACGGCCGAACCTCCTCGCCCGTCGGCGACAGCGTCAGCAACCGCTCGGCGTAACCGTCGCCGCGCTCGGCTACCGCCTCGACCCGCCAGGCGATCGTCATCAGGCGACCCGAGAAGCTGTACGGCCCGTCGACGCCGTCGAACACAAAGTCGTACGCCTCGCGAAGGCCCGCCGCGTCGTACGCGATCTCGTCGACCACGCCCGAGTCCGCTGTGCCCTTGCCCGAGGTCTCCCAGACCAGCCGCACCGTCACTCGCCGAGGGTCTTCGCCCAGGTCCCACGACACCGCGCCCCCGATCGGCTCGCCGGGAACGTAACGCGCATCGTCGCGGTCGAGTTGAAGGGTCAGGCCCGGCATGGTGTCTCTGCGCTATCGGCTCCGGCGGGTTTGTCGACGCCTGTTCGTCTGCATCGGCAGAACGACGAGGTTGTATTCGTCTTTCGGGTCCGGCCAACGCTTAACCTTGGCCCTCACCACCAGTTTCCAAACGATCTTGTTGTGCTTCGCGTTGAAGCTGTGCATCGAATCGGCGGGCACCGCGAGCAGGACCTTCCCCCCGCCGACGGGCGTGCTGTATCGGTCCATGCTCGTGCGGTACGGATCGTCCGCGACCTCGTGGCCAACCAGGACCTCTTCGTAAAACGTCTTCGTATCGGTAGCGGTGTTCGTGCCGCGGGTGTAGGTCGCGCTCTCCTCGCCGACGAGCGTGATGGTCGCGCCGGTCAGCTTGCCTCGGCCGCCCTTGGGCCGCCATCGCAGCTCCGTAGACCCGCCCAGCGGGATCGATCGGCGGTCCAACTCGATCTCGATCGTCGGCGCGAAGATCAACATCAACTGGCGAATCGCCGCGACGACCAGCCCGACCCCGACCACCACGAAAGGAACCATGAAGATCGACACGCACCAGTCCGGCTCGCCCCTGATCCAACCCGAGACGACCTGCCTGACGAACACGCTCGTGATGCCGTTCCAAAACAGCGCCGCGAACAGCAGCACGGCGAACAACCCGGTCCGCGGCCAACGCGGACGTAGCGTCGGCGAGCCCGCCTCCGACTCAATCGGCATGGCAGAAGCGCTCTGATCTTTATCACGCTTCCGCCGCTTGCGCTCCGGTCGCCAGTCGTTCTCAGCCGCCCCACGTCCCAGCCCCGAGCGCACTGCGCCGACGCCTAGCCCCATGCCGATCAACGCGAACAACCCGCCGATCGAACCCCACCACGCGCCCTGCCACGTCCGTATGCTCAGCACCGCTCGCGAAGGGTCCGCCGGGTCGACGTAACACACCGCCTCCCCGCCGATCGGGTAGCGGCCGACGATCTCGCGCGCAGCCGCCTCACCGCGCCGCCCATCATTGACCCCGAAGTCGTAGCGGTTGCTGCGATACGTCTCGCCGTCCAACTCGAAGCGATACAAGACGTCGGGCAGGTACGTCGTGTCGCCGTCGCTGTCGCTGAACGCCAGTAACTCCGCCCGCTCGACGACGCAGGACACCGCCGGCCAGTCCTGCGCCCGGACCGCCTGAACCGTCGGCCAAACCGACACGAAAAAAAAGAACACCGCGCCGAACCCGCCGAACATCATCGCGAACAGCAGCAGCCCGACCCAGCCCTTGTTCGAATCCCGCCGACGACGCGATACGTGTCTCGGTCCTCCGTCCGCCCGCCCGCCAGGCCACCACAGCCGCACCAATGCCAGAAACGGTAGCCCCAGAAAAAACAGCATGAACACGCCGACGACCACCTTAAAGATCACCTGCGTCTGCTCGCCGCGCCCCGTCACCAGCGCAGACTCTGCGGGGTCCGCGGCATTGACACGGATCACGCCCTGCCCGCCTACGGGATAGTCGAGCAGGATCGCCTGCGCATCACGGTAATCACTCGTGCGATCGCCGCTGTCCTCGCGCGTCGACCCCTCGTAGGTCTGCCCCTCGACCGCGTAGGTGTACGCAACCCACGCGCGATAAGGCCGGTTGCCCTCGTCGCGGATATCGACCCCGCTGTCCACGACCGCGCAGGGATGCGCAACCCAACCGTCTTCGACGCCGCTGTCTTCGAAGACGCTGAAGACCAACGTGAAAAAAAACGCGCCGAACGCGAGAAAGAAAGATAAGAACGCCGTCGCGACCAGTTTGCCGACCATGCTCTTCGGCGCATCGTCCCGGTCGGAACGCGATCGATCGAGATGCACGCGTCGTCCCATCGTGCGCGACATGATACGCCGACACGCAGGCCCAAAACAGACAAGCCCGCGACATCGAGCCGCGGGCTTGCGAGTAGGTGTCGTCTGATTTCAAACGCTTCACTTGGCGTCGGCGTAAAGCTCGCTGACCTTCGCCCAGTTCACCACGTCGAAGAACGCGTTGATGTAGTCCGGCCGACGGTTCTGGTAGTTCAGATAGTAAGCGTGTTCCCACACATCCAGGCCGAGGATCGGCGTGCAGCCGTCGCAACCATCAAAAGGCATCACCGGGTTGTCTTGGTTCGGCGTCGAGCAGATCGTCAGCTTGCCCGCTTTCAGGCCCAGCCACGCCCAGCCCGAGCCGAAACGCGTCGCCGCGGCATTCGAGAACGCTTCCTTAAACGCGTCCATGCCGCCGAGGTCGCTGTCGATCGCCCCGGCAAGCTCGTCCGAGCACGCACCCCCCTCGCCCTTGGGCGCGAGGATCGACCAAAACAGCGAGTGGTTCGCATGCCCGCCACCGTTGTTCCGCACCGCCGTCTGCTTGTCGGCCGGGAGCTTGTCGAGCATCGCACACAACGCCCAGGGGCAATCGGGAACGTCCAGCCCCTCGACCGCGGCGTTCAGCTTGGCGACGTAGCCCGCGTGGTGCTTGCCGTGGTGAATCTGCATCGTTCGGCTGTCGATGGCAGGCTCCAATGCGTCCGGAGCGTAAGGGAGGTCGGGAAGGGTGTAGGCCATGGCGTATCCGTTTGGGTTTAAGAAACTAAAACAAGGAATGCAATTCGCGTCGCCCTCGTAGACGACTCATCTTCACTGTAGGGGTGCGTCGCGAAACGGTCAAACGGATCAAATTTATCTCAAAAGAATGAATCTGACGTTTTGATTACGCCGAAACACTCAACGAGAGCCGTAGAGGGCGTTCATGAACAAGATTATACAAAATAAGATGAACGTTATTGACGCTAGACCGTGTTTGTAATTATTCTAAGTAACCAGGAACAAACCCACTCGCCCGATCGTTATCACCTGTAGGCCTAACGCCAGAATCACGCAAGCCTCCAAGGAAAGGATGCCAGCATGCGACAGATGACTCCCGAAAATTCTCCACTCGCCCGCGTCGCGTCGCGTAGCGGGCTTCGTGCCGCGGGGCGTGGCCGACGTCTCTCCCCGCGTGACGAGGCCGATTTGAAATTGGTCCTGCACAACAAGTACGAGTACATCAGCTCCGATCTGTTCGACCTCCCCGAAAAACAGGCCTTCGCCCGCATCTTCGACGAAGCCCCCGAGATCGAAGAGCCCGACACGTCCTGGTACCACCCGGTCATGGACGCCAAGGACGCCATCGCCCGCCAGAAGCGCAACACCGCCAGCCTCGTCCTCTCTGCCAAGCAGGAGCAGGCACTCTTCCTGCAGTACAACTACTGCCGCTTCCGCGTCTGCCTGCTCCGCGACGAGCTGCTCGACATGGCCGACATCGACATCGACATCGCCCGCGAGATGCTGCGCTGGTACCGCAAGGCCGACGCCCTCCGCGACCAGATCGCACAGACCAATCTCGCCCTCGTCCTCGCCATGGCCAAGCGTACACGCATGTCCGAAGTCGATTTCGGCGACCTCGTCAGCGAGGGCAACATGGCCCTGCTCCGCGCCGTAGACAAGTTCGACGCCGCCCGCGGCTTTAAGTTCTCTACCTACGCCTGCCGCGCCATCCTCAAGGCCTTCAGCCGCGCCGGCATGAAGCTCTCCAAGCACCGAAACCTCTTCCCCACCGGCTTTGACCCCGAGTTCGAACGCTCGGATTACATGGAGAAAAAGCACGCCGCCGAGGAAGAAGACTGCGCCGACGAAGTCAAACGCATCGTCGAGACCAACCAAGCCGACCTCACCAAGATCGAGCAGCAGGTCATCAAGCACCGCTTCAAGCTCGTCGCCCCCGACGTCGCCAACGAGCCCGCGCCCCCCATCACCCGCGACGACGGCAAGCCCCTCACCCTCCAACAGGTCGGCCAGATCATCGGCGTCACCAAAGAACGCGTCCGCCAAATCCAAAATGGAGCCATGGCCAAGATCCGAGAAAGCCTCGAAACCGGCTACCTCGCCTAACCCTCAGCCCAAGCGTCCTCGGCCCGTCGCCGAGATCAGATCTTTGTGACCCCGCGGTGCAGTTTCGGCCGCGGGGTTTTTTTACACCCCCAAAACCCGCCTCGCAGCCCCCAATCCGCGCGCTCACGCAATCCCAACGCAATCCTAACACACCCTTCCTTCTCAACCCCCCAAAACCGGGCGCGCACACCCCCTCACACCCCCGCGTCTCACACCCGCTCACACCCCTACGAAGCCCACGCTCCCCGAGCGTGGGCCGCCCCGCGCACGCGCTCCCCATGCGCTCCCCCGAAG
>JBMYUK010000049.1:0-10801 GCA_049605275.1 Phycisphaeraceae bacterium | reverse complement strand
CCCTGCGGCCGCAGGCTGCGCGTTCGGATGCGCATTGACGGCTGCCTGTGTGAGATCCCGCCCCCTCCACCGGCGCTGACCTCATCTCTGCTCACGCGCGTACGCCTGCTCGCACGGGTCGACCTGGCAGAGCGTTGTTTCGCCGGCCTTGGCGGGACGGGGGTTGAGTTCGAAGGCTTTGATCTCCTGGTCGCCGACGCTCAAGCGGTGCTGGGCGAGCGAGCCGAGGTAGATTAGTCGGCGGCGCTCGGCCTCGAAGGTGTTGGGTGCCGGCGGGGCTGGGCTGGCTTCGATGAGGCGGATCGCTTCGGGCCGAATCGAGCAGGTGACCGAGCCGCCTTGGGGCAGGTCGTCGGGGTAGGCGGCCGAGACGAGTTTGCCCAGCGCGGTGTCGAGGACGATGCTCGTGCCCTCCGTACCGACGACCTCGCCGGTGACGAAGTTCGTCTCGCCGAGGAAGTCGGCGACGAAGCGGTTGGCCGGTCGGCGATAGAGCTTGTCCGGCGGCCCGGTCTGGACGACCTTGCCGTGGTTAAGTACCGCGACGCGGTCGGCCATCGACAGCGCTTCATGCTGATCGTGCGTGACGTATACGCCCGTGATGCCCGAGGCCTTGCACAGGTCGCGGATCTGCTGACGCATGTCCAAGCGCAGCTTCGCGTCCAGGTTCGACAACGGCTCGTCGAGCAGCAGCACCCTCGGCTTGATGACCAGCGCCCGCGCGAGCGCCACCCGCTGCTGCTGACCGCCCGACAACTGGTTCGTCTTCCGGTCCGCGTACGGCGTGAGCTGCACCTTCGCCAGCGCCTCGTCCACCCGCTGATGCATCTCCGCCTTCTTCACCTTCCGCACCTCCAGGCCGAACTGCACGTTCTGCCGAACCGACATGTGCGGCCAAAGCGCGTACCCCTGAAACACCATCCCCGTGTCGCGCTTGTTCGATGGCAGGTGCGTCACGTCGTCCTGACCGAACGCGATCGTCCCCGCCGTCGGATCGCTAAACCCCGCGATCATCCGAAGCAGCGTCGTCTTCCCGCAGCCAGATGGCCCGAGCAGAAAGAACAAATCGCCCGCGGGGATCGATAGGTCAATCGCGTCCACCGCCGTCGTCTCGCCGAAGCGTTTGGTCAAAGCTCGCATCGTGATCGGTGTCATCGTCAGACAGACTAGCGGGGATGCAACACCCGGTCTAGGCTGATACGACAACACACCCGCCGCCGCCCCAACCCGAACCCGACCCCGACTCACACCCTGACACCGGAGACACGATGAAGCCCCTCGCGATGACCCTCCTCGCCCTCGCCTTCGCCACCCTAAGCACCGCCTGTACCGCGACAAAACAGGACGCCATGGCCGCCGACCACAACCCCTGGCAAGAACAAGAGCGCGAGCTCCTCAAAATGATGCGCGACTCCGCCGACGCGTGGACCGCTGACGATCTCGACGCCTTCATGCTCGCCTTCCACAACTCCCCCGACCTCGTCTTCGCCATCCCCACCGGCATCACCAGGGGCTGGGAGCCGCTCAAGCAACGCTACGCCAACAGCATCGACAAAAGCAGCCTCTACTTCACCGACATCGACATCACCGTCATCACCCCCGACACCGCCCTCGTCTTCGCACGATTCAACAACATCGCCAAAGCCGACGGCCGATACAGCACCGGACTCACCACCCTCCTCTGCCAAAAAATCCAAGGCCGATGGGTCATCACCCACGACCACTCCTCCGGCCTACCCAAAGACACGCCCCGACAAAACCCCGACTGATACACATTCCCAAACAGCACCAGGCATTGAAGAATCAGTAGCCGCCAGGCCGCGACCGGGTGGATAAACCCCATTCGACTTACGCCCGCCACGCCACCGTCCACCGCGCCGCAACCGACATCTTCGCCAACACCATCAGCACGGTGTAGCGGACGATGCGAAGCATCCCGCGGATCGGGATCGATCTCCTACAGAGGCTCGGAAAAGGGCAGGGGGTGGCTGGTGTCTGAGTCCGCGAAGACCCGGACGAATCAAAGGACACACCCACACACCCGTTCGTTCCTGGGCATCCCCAAGCCGCCTACCCCTGCCACCCGCACGGGGGTCGCTAAGCCTCTACCTCGGCCACCCGTCGCCGTGATTGTTGACTCACCTGGGAGTTCGCAAGCTGCATTGGTCTGCGGTAGACTGAAACATTGGTAATGACCTCTGACACAATCACATGAGTATTTTTCGTACACTATCCGACCTTTCTAATGAGGAATTGGAAAGCATCGAACGCGTTTCTTTGCGGTGGGCGTTTCATGCTGCGGTCGATTTCTCAACGGATGCCTATGAAATATTCCGTGACTCGCCTGACGAAGCAAAAGATATCGCCGAAGACATCACGCGAGACATGTTCGATCGTCTCTCGATGTGCAATACGCCGCAGCGAGTCTTAGGAACGGTCGACTATAAAAAAGCTCGTTACGTCGTATTGCCCGAACACGCGACCCGGCAAGCGTTGTTTGCAGATTCGAAGGCAGAGCGGACCGCCAACAGCCTGACGATTCAGATGTCGCAAACATCATTGAATGTATTACAAGAGCGGGCCGGTGATACAACAGATGTGGCGGGACACCTGCCTAAAGAACTGGTCATCGGTAGTTGTCACTACTTGACAAGTACGATTTTTGCTCACTTTCACTATCGAGAAGTAGAGTCCGGGCGTCAACTCAGAGCGATCCGGTTGTGCGCGTTGCCGAACGGACACTTGCAGGAGAAGTACAACCCCGGTCCAGATGAATCGATCTGGCTTGCCGGCCGAGACGCCCCGACGCTTGGCGAAGCGTTTCGTGTCCGCATCAGTTTTAAGAAGTTGAGATCGAAAGCGCCGTGGCGAGTGCAAGTGATCGAGTATGACGATCGAGGCCGTATCCAAAAACCTCGTTGGCAGGAGGACTTGACATGAAGCCTAAAAAAAAACCTGTAACAGTCGATCTGTTTTGTGGTGATTGCCGCAAAGAACTAGAAAAAACAGAGCGTGACTCGATCGCTCTATCCGTGTGGTCTCCCCCTTATTTTGTTGGCAAACAGTACGAGGAAGACTACAGCTATCAGGGTTGGCAGGACTTGATTTCGGAAACGATCGCTTTACACGCATCGCTTTTAAAGCCCGGGGGATTCTTAGCGATCAATATCGCCGATATTTTATGTTTTAAGGATGATTCGATGCCGAAGATTATGGCCACGAATCTCCGCCGAAGAAGCAAGGTCACACGTGAAGACGTGCTCGCCGCGTACGCGAGGCATCCCGATGCAAACCGCCACCAGATCGCCAAAATTCTGGGCTGCAGCGAGCAGACCGTCGATCGCCGACTGAACGGCAACAATATTCGAGGCGGCAAATACGAAGCGCAAACGCGCGTACAACTGGTTGGCGGGCTTGTTCAGCGGTGGGCTTCTGATGCGGGACTCTATCTATACGATCGCCGTGCGTGGGTAAAAGATGCCGCATGGGAAAACAGCCGCTGGCACACCGTCAGTTATCGAGCGGTTGATGAGTTCGAACATGTCTTTATTTTCTGGCGTCCGGGCCCGACGGTTGTGAACCGCGACAAGTTGAGTCGAACGGAATGGGTGGAGTGGGGTTCTCGAGCCGTATGGCAAATCCCCTCCGTTCGATCAAACGATAATCACGAAGCAAAATTTCCGATTGAACTACCCAGTCGATTGATCCGCTTATTAACGGAGCGAGGAGACACTGTGCTTGACTGCTTTTTGGGTAGCGGGACCAGCGGCGTTGCGGCTGTCCAGAACGGACGCTCCTTTATTGGGGTCGAACGCGATCAGCGATATTTTGACCTCGCCTCCAACGCGATAACATCTGCACAGGCCAAGATGACGGAGAGTCTGTTTTCCGCCGTATGATCGGCCCTCGAGTGGATTATCCCGCGCTCGACGCCAGTTGTGTCTTCATGTCTGGTGCCGGTAGGGTTGATTCGCCCATCAGGTATTGGTCGATCGTGCGGGCGGCGCCGCGGCCTTCGGCGATGGCCCAGACGATGAGGCTTGCGCCGCGGCGGACGTCGCCGGCGGCGAAGACCCCCGGAACGTTGGTGGCGAACTTGCCGTAATCCGCGGCGACAATCCCGCGGTTCATGTCGATGCCCAGGCGTTCGAACACGGCCGGGGTGTCGTGGCCGGTGAAGCCGATGGAGAGGAAGACGAAGTCGGCGGGCATGTCGTGCTCACTGCCCACGACTTCGTGGCTGATCTTTCGGCCGGACACTTCGTCGATGGACCATTCGAGTTTGCTGACGCGCATGTGGGTGAGCTTGCCGTTCTCGTCGCCGATGAAGGCTTTGGGGAGGACCTGGTATTCGCGGGGGTCGCGATCGAATTTGGCGATGCCCTCGGCGTGGCCGTAGTCGACGTAGAACGTGCCGGTGGGTCCGGGCCAGGGGTGGTTGGCGTCGCGTTCGTCGGGCTCGCGTTCGCGTCGGGTGATGTTGGTGATGGACTTGCAGCCCTGGCGGATGGCGGTGCCGATGCAGTCGGTGCCGGTGTCGCCGCCGCCGATGACGATGACGTGCTTGTCTTTGGCGTCGAGGAAGTCGCGGTCCTGGAAGTCGGAGTCGAGGAGGGACTTGGTCGCCTTGTGCAGATAGGTCATCGCCATGTGCACGCCGTCGAGGTCTCTGCCGGGCAGTTGGTCGAGGTCTCGACCGGCGAGCGCGCCGCAGGCGAGGAGCACGGCGTCGTAGTCGTTTGTCAGTTGCTTCGCGTCGATGATCTCGGCGTCGGTGGCCATGCCCTGGTTGGAGGCGTGGGACATGCCGCTGGTCGGGTCGCCGACGTTGCAGTTGGTTTTGAAGTTGACGCCTTCCTGGCTGAGGAGGTTGACGCGTCGCTGGACGATTTCTTTTTCGAGCTTCATGTTCGGCACGCCGTACATCAGCAGGCCGCCGATGCGGTCGTCGCGTTCGTAGACGGTGACGGTGTGGCCGGCCTTATTGAGTTGGTCGGCGGCGGCGAGGCCGGCGGGTCCCGAGCCGATGACGGCGACGGTTTTTCCGGTGCGCGACTTCGGCGGGTTGGGCTGGACCCAGCCTTCTTCGAAGGCCTTGTCGATGATCGAGCACTCGATGGATTTGATGGTCACCGGCGGGTCGGTGACGCCGAGGACGCAGGCGGACTCGCAGGGCGCGGGGCAGATCCGGCCGGTGAACTCGGGGAAGTTGTTGGTCTTGGCGAGCCGGTGGTAGGCCTCTTTCCATCGACCGTGGAAGACGAGGTCGTTCCACTCGGGGATGAGGTTGTCGATGGGGCAGCCGGTGTCGGACTGGCAGAACGCGACGCCGCAGTCCATGCAGCGGGCGCCTTGTTCCTTGAGCTGGTGCTCGTCGGCGCGCTCGTAGATCTCGTGGAAATCGCTGATGCGCACGTCCGGCTTTCGCGCGGGCATGGGGTTTCGTTCGAATTCTAGAAAACCGGTTGGTTTACCCATGGATTAATTTCCTGTCCGTTTCGTTGAACCACGAAGGTCACGAAGCAAGGCTGTATTAGCCACAAAAAGGCTCAAAATATACAAAAAAGCGGGCCTTGATTTTGATCTTACTTTTTACGATTGGCTTCGTGTACTTTGAACCTTTGTGGTTGACATTACGCGTGGCCGACTTCGGGGAGGGCGGCGGTTTTCTTTTGTTGTTGGAGGACGCGTCGGTAGTCGATGGGCATGACCTTGATGAATTGGTTGCGGAGGCGGGCCCAGTTGTCGATGATTTTGTTGGCGACGGCGGAGCGGGTGTGTTTGGCGTGCTGCTTGATGAGGTTGAGGCATTCGACCTCGTCTTCGGGGTTGTCGAGGTTTTCGAGTTCGACGAGCTCGAGGTTGCAGAGCGGGAGGAACTCGCCTTCTTTGTCCCAGACGTAGGCGATCCCGCCGGACATCCCGGCGGCGAAGTTTCGGCCGGTGGGTCCGAGGACGACGACGCGGCCGCCGGTCATATACTCGCAGCCGTGGTCGCCGACGCCTTCGACGACGGCTCTTGCGCCGGAGTTTCGGACGGCGAATCGCTCGGCGGCCATGCCGTTGAAGTAGGCTTCGCCCTTGGTCGCGCCGTAGAGGGCGACGTTGCCGATGACGATTTGGGATTCGGGATCGAAGGTGGATTCGCCGGAGGGCCGGACGACGAGTTTGCCGCCGGAGAGCCCTTTGCCGACGTAGTCGTTGGCGTCGCCGACGACGTTGAGGGTGATGCCGCTTGCGAGGAAGGCGCCGACGGATTGTCCGGCGCTGCCTCGGAGGTTGAGGGTGATGGTGTCGTCGTGGGGCAGTCCGTCGTCGCCCCATTTCTTGGAGACTTCGTGTGAGAGCATGGTGCCGACGGCTCGGTCGAGGTTGGTGATCGGCCCGGCGTAGTCGACTTGCTGGGCGTCTTGGATGGCGGGCTGGCAGTGTTCGATGAGTTTGACGTCGAGTTGGTGTTCGATGCCGTGGTCTTGTTCGATGAGTTTTCGGACGCCCACGTTGTCGCGGTAGGCGGGTTTTTGCGCGGGGCTGAGGAGCATGGTGAGGTCGAGTCCGTCGGCCTTCCAGTGCTCGATGGCTTGGCCGGGCTCCATGAGGTCGACGCGTCCGATGAGTTCGTCGAAGGTTCGTACGCCCATCTGCGCCATGTATCGGCGTGCTTCTTCGGCGACGAGAAAGAGGTAGTTGATGACGTGCTCGGGCTGGCCGGTGAATTTTTTGCGTAGGACGGGGTCCTGGGTGCAGACGCCGACGGGGCAGGTGTTGAGGTGGCACTTTCGCATCATGATGCAGCCCGTGGCGATGAGCGGCGCGGTGGAGAAGCCGTACTCTTCGGCGCCGAGGCACGCGGCGACGATGACGTCTCGTCCGGTGCGCATGCCGCCGTCGGTTTCGAGTCGGATGCGTGATCGGAGGTCGTTGAGGACGAGGGTCTGGTGGGTTTCGGCGACGCCGAGTTCCCAGGGCAGCCCGGCGTGCTTGATGGAGGTGAGGGGCGAGGCGCCTGTGCCGCCGTCGAACCCGGAGACGAGGATGTGGTCGGCCTTGGCCTTGGAGACGCCGGCGGCGACGGTGCCGACGCCGACCTCGGCGACGAGTTTGACGGAGACGCGCGCGGCGGGGTTGGCGTTTTTGAGATCGAAGATGAGTTGGGAGAGGTCTTCGATGGAGTAGATGTCGTGGTGAGGCGGCGGGGAGATGAGGCCGACGCCGGGCGTGGAGTAGCGTAGCTTGGCGATGTAGTCGTTGACCTTGAAGCCGGGGAGCTGACCGCCTTCGCCGGGCTTGGCGCCTTGGGCGATTTTGATCTGGAGCATGTCGGCGTTGGCGAGGTAGTAGCTGGTGACGCCGAAGCGGCCGGAGGCGATCTGTTTGATGGCGGATCGCTTGGACTTGGTGGTGCCGTCGTCGTACTGGTCGAGCGTGAAGCGGTTGGGGTCTTCGCCGCCTTCTCCGGAGTTGGAGTAGCCGCCGATGCGGTTCATGGCGAGGGCGAGCGTTTCGTGGGCTTCTTTGGAGAGCGCACCGAGGGACATCGCGCCGGTCCGGAATCGCTTGACGATATCCTTGGCGGGCTCGACCTCGTCGAGTGGGATTTGCTTGTCCTGTTCGAGTGTTTTGAGTTTGAGTAGGCCTCGGAGGGTGGCGCGAGAGGCGGCGTCTTCGTTGCACTGTTTGGCGAACTGTTGGTAGGCGTCGGGGGCGTTGTTGCGTGCGGCGTTTTGGAGGTTGGCGATGGCGCGGGGGTTGTAGGCGTGGGCGTCGCCCTCGGGTCGCCAGTGGTACTCGCCGGGGTTGGGCAGTTCGGGCGTGTTTTGGCCGGCGGTGTGGGTTTCGCGCTTGGGGTAGGCGAGGTCGTGTCGGCGTCGGACTTCCTCGGCGAGGATGCCGAAGCCCGCGCCCTGCAGTCGCGACGCGGTTCCGGCGAAGCAGCGGTCGATGACTTGGCTGTTGAGCCCGAGGCACTCGAAGATCTGCGCGCCGCGGTAGCTGGCAACGGTGGAGATGCCCATCTTGGACATGACCTTTTTGATGCCGAAGTCGACAGCCTTGATGTAGTTTTGCACGAGTTGGTCGTCGGACCAGTGTTTGTTTTTGTCGACGACGCCCTGGTCGCGGAGGGCGTGCAGCGCTTCGTAGGCGAGGTAGGGGTTGACCGCGTCGACGCCGTAGCCGAGCAGCGTGCAGAAGTGGTGGACCTCGCGGGCCTCGGCGGTTTCGAGAACGAGCCCGACCCTGGTGCGCGAGCGGGTGCGGACGAGGTGGTGGTGGACCGCGCCGACGGCGAGCAGCGCGGGCAGGGGCATGCGGTCTTTGCCGGCATCGCGGTCGGAGAGCACGAGCAGCGGGGTGCCGGCGTCGATGGCTCGGGTCGCCTCGTCGCAGACGCGATCGAGCGCGGCCTGCAGTGCTTCGGCGTCGTCGACGTTGTCGGCGGGGTAGGTCGTGTCGATCACCGCACTGGACCAGCCGTGGTACGCTTGATCGGTGAGGCGCTTGATCGCGCTCAGCTGCGGGTTGGTGAGGATCGGCGAGCGCAGGTGCAGGCGTTCGCACTGGCTGGGCGTCGCGTCGAGTTGGTTGCCCTCGGGCCCGAGGTACGTGTCCAGGGCCATGATGCAGGCCTCGCGGATCGGATCGATCGGCGGGTTGGTGACCTGCGCGAACAGCTGCTTGAAGTAGTCGTAGAGCAGCCGCGGTTTGTCGGACAAGACGGCCAGGGCCTGGTCGTTGCCCATCGAGCCGAGCGCCTCTTTCGCGTTTTTCACCATCGGCAAGAGCAGCATGTGCAGGTGCTCGCTGGTGTAGCCGAACGCGAGGAGCTTGCGCAGCAGGCCCTGTTCAATGCCGCCCTCGCCCATGCGTACGGGCTCGTCGGCGACGGGCTCGATCGGCTTGGGCGCGGCGCCGGGCAGGTCGTCGAGCTTGAGCTGATGCTCGGCCAACCATTCTTTATACGGCCGGGCGGTGATGAGCGCGTCTTTGACTTCGTCGTCGGGGATGATGCGGCCCTGGTCGAAGTCGACGAGGAACATGCGCCCGGGCTCGAGTCGGCCCTTACGCTTGACGTTGCTCGGCTCGATGTCGACGACGCCGACCTCGCTAGCCATGATGACGCGGTCGTCGTGCGTGACGTAGTAGCGCGACGGGCGCAGGCCGTTGCGATCCAGGCACGCGCCGATCATCTTCCCGTCGGTGAACGACACGCTCGCAGGCCCGTCCCAAGGCTCCATCAGGTTCGCGTTGTACTGATAAAACGCCCGCTTGGTCAGGCTCATCTGATCGTGGCCCTCCCACGCCTCGGGGATCATCATCATGATGGCCTCGGTCAGCGATCGCCCGTTCATGTAGAGCATCTCGAGCACGTTGTCGAACGAGCCGGAGTCCGACGCCTCGCGATTGATGATCGGGAAGAGGTCCTTGAGATCCTCGCCGAAGACCTCGGACTGCATCAGGCCCTGCCGGGCGGCGGCCCAGTTCTTGTTGCCCTTGACCGTGTTGATCTCGCCGTTGTGGCTCATCATGCGGCAGGGCTGAGCGCGGTCCCAACTCGGGAAGGTGTTGGTCGAGAAGCGCGAGTGCACCATGGCGAGGTGCGAGGTGTAGTCGGGGTCGCGGAGGTCGGCGTAGAACGCGGGGACCTGGGCCGAGGTGAGTTGGCCTTTGTAGACGATCGTTCGCGAGGAGAGCGAGCAGATGTAGAAGCTGCCGTCTTCGACGCCGTTGCCCGGCTGTTGTAGGGCGTTGATCGCGCGGTTGCGGGCGAGGTAGAGCGCGCGTTCGAAGTCGTCGTTGTCCGTGCCGGGGGCGCAGGCGACGAAGAGCTGTTCGATGGCGGGCATGGAGCGGCGAGCGGTCGGCCCGACGTCGGCGTGGTCGGCATCGACGGGCGGCTGTCGCCAGCCGAGCACGCGAAGCCCACCGAGTGCGAGCTTGTCTTCGAGCACCCGCTTGGCGAAGTCGCGGGGCGCTTGTTCGACGGGCAGGAAGATGTTGCCCACCGCGTAATCGCCGAGCTCGGGCAGGTCGATGCCGAGGTCGTCTTGCGCGGCCTTTCGCATGAGCTTGTTGGGGATCGCGGTGAGGATGCCAGCCCCGTCGCCGGTGTTCGCCTCGCAGCCGCAGCCGCCGCGGTGGTCCATGCGCGAGAGCATGGTGAGGGCCTGGTCGACGATGGCGTGTGAGCGTTGACCCTTGACGTTGGCGATGAAGCCGACGCCGCAGTTGTCGTGCTCGTTCGCGGGATCGTAAAGGCCTTGGGCGCGGGGTGCGGTCGGGCGGATCGGGTTGGCGGGCGTCGCGTCGGGCATATCGTTGAGTGAGCGGGGTGATCGGCGTGTGCCGGGTCGGGCGGTGTCAGAACAAGTCGGCGAGAAAAGAGTCGGCCGACGGCGTCGCGCGGGCGGCTCGAGGCGTTGAGGCGTCGGGGCCGGTGGGTCTATCGCGAGGCGTCGGCGGGTTGTCGGCCGGCGTCAGCGGGGGGTTGGCCGGAGGCGGGACCGGCGGCCCGGACGAGATCGTCTAGAAACGCCCGTGGCGCCGGGGCGAGTTCGCTCACGCCGCCGCGGGTCAGGACGCCCATCGGCCGAGTGAGCTTGGGCGTCAGTCGGATCGCGCGGAGCGTGCCGGCCTCGGCCTCGCGCTGAACGCATCGCATCGGCAACACGGCGAACCGGTTCGTCACCGCCACCGCCGACTTGAGCGTGTCCATATTATCGAAGCGGTGTGAGATCACCGGCGACGCGTCCTGTTCTTTAAAATAGCGCTGCAGGTGACGGGCGATCGGCAATTCCGCGTC
>JBMYUK010000048.1:0-10837 GCA_049605275.1 Phycisphaeraceae bacterium | reverse complement strand
CCGCCACGCTCATCTCCGTCGCCGCCGTCCAACTCGGACCGTCCACCACCGCCTACTACGAGGACGCAGAGATCACACCCAAAGACCCCGCCGCCGCCGGCTACAGCTCCATCAGCTTCAATCGATCACACATCGGCGTCCACACCAGCGTCATGGAAGACGAACTCAACCTCGGCAAAAACGACTTTCTCACCCTCGACATCTACGGCCCCAACAACCAGGCCAACACATGGGTCGAAATCGATCTCAACACCAACACCTACTACGACTACTACGGCAGCGGCACCGCCTACGCCAACTTCGACCGAAAGACCGTCGAGAAATGGCTCACCTCCGTCGGAGCCGACCCCAAAAACCCCGACGTCCAAAAACAGATCGACGCACTCTACGCCTACACCCAATCCGCCAAAGCACAGCCCCTCAACACCTCCACCTGGCCAAGCTACAACGTCACCTACCAGACCCAATGGACCGACAGCTACCCCGCCCTCTGGTTCATCGCCGTCCAACCCCTCTTCTGGCTCGTCGTCTACGCCGCCGGCTTCGCCGTCTACTTCGCCCGCCGAGCACGCTACCAACGCGAAGTCAAACGCCTCATCGCCGAACGCGCCCCCATCGAAGCCATCAATCCCACCTCTATACCTAGCGCCCCACCCTCCCAAGCCGGGGCAAAGCAAAGCGCCGCCCCGGATCAAACAATCTAGCTCTCACCCAACCACTCCCACCCAACCGCCCCCTAACCCGAACAAAATTAGAAAAAATATTAAATAACCCCCTTGACGAAAACCGAACAAACACTATCGTAGAGCGGTCCGATCAGAATCCGAACACCCGCACCCTCAGTCCAACACCCCGGAGACGCTACGATGGCACTTTCATCCACACTCAGCAAACCCAAATCCAACGGCTTCCAGAAGCGAGCGAAACCCATGAAATCCCCGACCAAGACCGTTGCCAACGTCGCCGACAACGATTCCGCCAAGAAAAAAGCGCTCGACCAGGCCGTCGGCCAGATCGAGCGGGCCTTCGGCAAGGGCTCGGTCATGCGGCTCGACGACGACCCATCCAAAATCCCCGCGGGCATCTCCACCGGCGCGATCTCACTCGACCTCGCACTCGGCGGACGCGGCATCCCCACCGGACGCGTCGTCGAGATCTTCGGCCCCGAATCCTCCGGTAAAACCACCCTCTGCCTCCACCTCATCGCGTCCATCCAGAAAGAAGGCAAGATGGCCGCCTTCATCGACGCCGAGCACGCCCTCGACCCCTCGTGGGCCCGCAAACTCGGCGTCAACCTCGAGGAACTGCTCGTCTCCCAGCCCGACACCGGCGAGCAAGCGCTCGAAATCTGCGAGATGCTCGTCCGCTCCAACGCCGTCGACCTAATCGTCGTCGACTCCGTCGCCGCGCTCATCCCCCGCGCCGAAATCGAAGGCGAGATGGGCGACAGCCACGTCGGCCTCCAGGCCCGCCTCATGAGCCAGGCCCTCCGCAAGCTCACCGGCGCCATCAACCGAAGTTCCTGCACCGTCGTCTTCATCAATCAGATCCGCGAAAAAATCGGCGTCATGTTCGGCAACCCCGAAACCACTCCCGGCGGCCGAGCCCTTAAGTTCTACTCCTCCGTCCGCATCGACATCCGACGCACCGCCTCGATTAAAGACGGCGACAAGGCCGTGGGCAACCGCACCCGCGCACGCGTTGTGAAGAACAAAGTCGCGCCGCCGTTCCGACAAGCCGAGTTCGACATCATGTTCGACGAGGGCATCAGCGCCTCCGGCGACCTCATCGACCTCGCCGTCGAAGAGGGCATCGTTCAGAAATCCGGCGCGTGGTTCAGCTTCGGCGAAGTCCGCCTCGGGCAAGGACGAGAAAACGCGAAGTCCTTCATCCGCGAAAACACCGACCTCTTCGACGAAATCCGCGGCTTGGTTCTCGACAAAATGGGCGTCACCAAAAAGCCCGTCGATGAAGAAGTCGAAGACGTCGTCGACGTCGACGAAGACGACGCGGAGTAAGCCATAAGCGCAGGTAGCACGGCGTAGCGGGCAACGCGGAGCGTCCCGTGTGGCGTCGAAGGATATAGGGCGTGCCGCCGCATTGCCGATACAAGTGCTATGCGATCGGGACCGGACTACATCCTTAAGATCGATGGTCTCGCCACGCACCGGCCAAGGCAGGAAGCAACCGATGCGCCGGGCGTCGGCCGGCCCTGGATCGCGGTGAATTGGCAGTGCTGCTCGGTCTACAGCCGGATCTACCGCAACCGCGTTGGCAACGCCTACGAGGGCCGGTGCCCCAAGTGCGGCACGCAGGCCCGCGCGTCTATCGGCCCGGGCGGCACCAACTCCCGCTTCTTCAACGCGGGGTAGAGCGTGTTGCTTTTTTCTGTCAGGGGGACAGACATTCCTGTCTATCGTTGGCGCAGTCGAATGCTCGTTTTCATTAGCCTTGCGGCCTATCAGGGCGATCGCCCCACCTAATACGAGCCACATTTTGAAACTTAGTAATTGAGCCGGTTCAGAAGCGTAGCATCGCGACTGTGCTTCGATACCGATCCAGTCACAAAATTTCAAAACGTGAATCGTAAAAGCCTGGAGGGTATCGGGTCTCGCTTGAAGGGCCCGATGCGTCGCAACCCGAATGGTTCCATCAGTGCGCGGCGGGCGCGGTGCTGACGGCGATGGCGGCTCGGAACTGGGTGTAACCCTCGGCTTCGACAGCAGAGCGGCGGATCGCGGGGTCGTTGAATGTCTCGGCGACGGCGCGGAGCATCTCGATCTGCGCGAGTTGGTCGTCCTCGGGAGTGAGGAGCATGCAGATGATCTCGGCGGCGAGTCCGTCGCCGGCGTCGAAGTCGATGCCCGCGGGGCTGACGCCGACGAGGAGTTGGGGTTTGCTGAGTCCGGGGATGCGGCCGTGCGGCACGGCGACGCCGTTGCCCACGCCGGTGGACATGGTTTGTTCGCGTTGCCAAACGGCCTTGTCGATGAGGTCGGCGTCGAGCCCGGTGAGAGGTGCGGCGGCCTCGGCGAGTTCGCGGATGGCGTCTTTGCGGGTGACGGCCCTGAGCTTGGCGACGAAGGCCTTGTTGGAGAGCAGGTCGGCGAACTTTTTCTGCTGCTGGCGATCGAGGGCCTTTTGCATGAGCGGGCCGGCGATGACGGAGGTGACGATGGCCATGATGACGATCGCGACGAAGAGGTCTTTTTCGATCAGGCCGAAGGTCAGGGCGATCTGGCCAAGGATGATCTCCATCGCCCCGCGTGCGGACATGCCAAAGCCGATGGCCCAGCTCTCGCGTTTGTTCATGCCTGCCCACTTCGCACCGATGTAGCAGCCGAAGACCTTGCCGATGATGGCGATGACGAGGACGATGAGGACGATGACGATGTCGAAGTCGGCCCAGAAATCGACGCGGAGCGCGACGCCGGCGAAGAAGACGGGCGCGAAGATGTAGGTGACGATCTGTTCGATGGTCTCGCGGGTTCGGCCGGTGAGGTGTTTGGAGTCGCCGAGCGCGATGCCGGCGAGGAAAGCGCCGAAGATGGCGTGGATGCCGATCCACTCGGTGAGCGCGGCGCAGAGCAGCGCGAGGACGAAGACGAAGCCGAGGATGCCGCCCGGCCAGGACGAGTGGGCCTGCACCCACGGGATCGATTTATCCGCCAGCCATCGCCCGGCGGTGAGCATGAAGCCGACGAAGATGAGTGTCGCGGTGATGACAAAGGGCAGCGACATCGCGGATTGGCCCTCTGGCATGATCATGGCGATGACCAGCGCGAAGCCGATCCAGCCGAGCAGGTCGTTGACCATCGCCGAGGACATGATGAGCATGCCCATGTCGGACCGGAACATGTTCAGGTCCATGAGGATTTTGGCGATGACGGGCAGGGCGGTGATGGACATCGCGATGCCGAGGAAGAGCGCGAACGGGATGGGTGATTCGACCCCGACGTTGTAGCCGATGAGGTTGATCGCGTCGTCGGTGTTGATGGCGTAGACGGCGAGCGCATACGACACGCCGAAGCCGACCACGAACGGGATGACCATGCCCAGCACGCTGACGAGCACGGCGGCCTTGCCCTGCTTGGTGACGATGGAGAGATCGACTTCGAGCCCCGCCACCAGCAGCAAGAGGCACACGGCCAGCACGAAGAACGACTCGAGCCCGACCTTGACGAGGCTGGGCACCTTGCCCTCTTTGTTGATTTCGCCGGCCTCGTCGTATCGATCGGGGATCGTGAGGGTGATCGTCTCGCCGGTCTGCGGGTCGATTGCGGTGGTGGTGTAGGCGTTGCCGTCTTCGTCGATCTTGTCGTAATAGATCGGGTTGCCGGAATCGTGGTCGTGGAGGTACTGGGGGAAGAGCCAGTTGTATGCGTCGGGTGCGAAGTTGCCGAGGACAGTTGCGCCGAGGACGACGCCGGCGATGATCTCGCCGAGGACGGTGGGCTGGCCGAAGCGTTTTGCGATCTCACCGAACAGCCTGGCGACGCCGAGCAGGATCGCCAGGGAGAGCAAAAAGATCGTGATCTCGGTGGGTGTGAGCGTGCCGGCGGCGAGGGTGTGCATCGTTTGGTTCCGTCAGAATGGCGTTAGTGTAGGGGTTCTGACGCGAAGGGTCGGGTTTTGCGTGGTCGCAGCGGCGTTCGGATTTGGGGGCGCGTGGTTTCGCGGATAAGATGAAGGTGTGACAAGTTCGACTACGGTCAACTCGACGAGCGAAGCGCTCGAACGCGTGGGAGGCTGCGTCGTCCTGCGTCGGCAGGATTGCGAGGGCTGCGGTCCCCTGATGCGCGCGCTGGATTCGCGCGGGTTTGATCCGAGGGTTGTGACGGACGAGCCGGGCGTGATGCTTGCGTTGGCGGAGTTGTCGGATCGCGGAGCGTCGCCTTGCGTGCTGGTGATCGCGGAGCCGGCGTGGTTCGGTCGGTTGGCGGAGTTGGTTTGTGCGGTCCAGACTCACTACCCCGAGGTTCTTTGCTGGCAGTATGCGACGCGGGGCAGCGGTGCGGGCCGTTTGAGTGAGTTGGATAAGCGTGTCGCCGGGCCGCCGCGTTTGGCCGACTTCGCGGGCGGGCCGACCGAAGCGCGGAGCGAAGGCTCGGGTGGCGGGCGCGGCTCGAAATCGGATGCGTCGGTAGGTTTGGTTCAGCGTCGTCGTCGGCCGGTGGACGGATTATTGACGAAGATGCGTCGGGCTCAGCCTTCGCCGCGTGAGATCGTGACGCAGCAGGAGTTGACGATGCTGTTGGGTCCGGTGCCGGGCGAGGCGAGTTGACGATGCAAGAGCCGACGTTGGCGACGGCTGGGGAGTTGAGAATGGACGGGCAGCAATTGCGAATCCCGCGGGTGCTGGTGGTGCGCAGCGACGCGTTGCGCGAGCGAGTTGCGGCGTCTCTTGAAGCGGCGGGGGTGCTGGCAGAGGTCGGGCTGTCGCCGAGCTATCTCGCGGCGATGGGTTGGCTGTCTCAGCACTCGTCGGACGTGGTGATCGGGCCGGTGTCCGCGATGACGGGGATGGTCGGGTCGACGGCCCGGGCGCTTCGTCGTTTGTCTCCGGGGGCTCGATTGATCGCGGTGGCGGACGAGGACGAAGCGGGCGAAGGCGGCGCCGCGGTGTCGGCGGGCTTTGACCAATGTGTTGTCGAGCCGGCGGACGCGACGTCGCTCGTCTCTGCGATGCGTCTCGAAGCGCCCAGGCGCGAGCCCGACGCGTCGGCGACCCCGGCGGATACGGCGCTAGACGCGCGCGTCAGCGCATCGGACAACGCGGGAAAGGTCGAATCGGCTCAGCTGTCCGCGTCGCCGACATCGGCGTTAAATCAGGACTGGCTTCGTTTCGGTTTCGAGGAGCCGACGCCGATCGACTTGGCCGATGGGGTCGGGGACGTCGACCTGGCCGAGGCGGTGATGCGGGCGGATGGCTCGCTCCGGCCGTTGGCGATGCGCTTGCTGCGACAACAGTCGGGCCTTGCCGACGCGGCGTACACGCCGTTGGGCGAGGTCGAGTCGTCGGTCGAATCGTCGGTCGAAGTCGCTTACGAAGAACGGGTGTTTGGCACGCTGAGTTCGCCGAGCGGCGATACGAAGTCGCTGAGCGCCTGGGCGAAGTGGCTGTCGCGATGGGTCGCGCTCGAGCAGAAGCAGGCGGACCTGTACGAACTCGCGATGCACGACGAACTCACCGGGCTCTGGAACCGGCGGTACTTCGAGCGGTTTCTCTCGCGCGTCATCGACCACGCGGCGGAAGGACGGCAGCAGGTCACGCTGCTCGTCTTCGATATCGACAATTTCAAACAATACAACGATGCATACGGCCACCCCGCGGGCGACGAGATCCTGCAATCCACCGCGCGTTTGATCCAGACGCTGGTCCGCGAGCACGATGTTGTCGCGCGCATCGGCGGCGACGAATTCGCCGTCATCTTCTGGGACAAGGGCGAGCCGCGCCACCTCGGCAGCCAACACCCCGACAACGTCATCGGCATCGCTAAGCGTTTTCAAAAAGCCATCTGCGAACATAAGTTTCCCAAGCTCGGCAAACAGGCGGTCGGCAGCCTCACCGTCAGCGGCGGCCTCGCCGGTTTCCCCTGGGACGGCCGAACGCCTGAAGAGTTGCTTGCGCGGGCCGACGCGATGGCGATGCGCTCGAAGAAGCAAGGCAAAAACGCGATCTGCTTCGGACCCGGCGCTGCACCGAACGGCGCGCACTGATTCCTCTTGGGCGCGGTGCGCCCGCCGACGATTCGATCGCCGACTTGCGATATGATGTTCCTCCTCGCTGCGACCGCGGCATATCGACGAAACCACAATTGAAACCGGAAGGACCCGACGATGTCGTTCGACTCGACCATCAATGCCAAGGCGGTTCAACTCGCCAAGCTCACTTACGAGATCACCGCCGCCGCCGGCTCGGGCCATCCGAGCACCGGCGCATCGCTGGCCCATCTCGTCGCCGTGCTCATGTATCAGCACATGCGATACGAGCCGACCAACCCGCTGCACTCGTCCGCCGATCGCCTGGTGCTTTCCGAAGGCCACGCCGTGCCGATCGTCTACGCCGCCTGCGCCGATCTCGGCGTCCACTTCGGGAAAGATCGAGACAATCTTAAGCCGCTGACCCTCGATATCGCGAAGTCGCTGCGCGAGGTCGACTCGCCGATCGACGGCCACCCCAATCCGATCGAAGGCTTTCCCTTCTTCGACACCGCCACGGGGTCGCTGGGCCAAGGGCTGAGCAGCGCCGCTGGGCTCGCGCTAGCCGCGCGGCTCGACGGCTTCGACAAGCGCGTGTTCTGCATCATCGGCGACGGAGAATCGCGCGAGGGTCAAATCTGGGAGGCGATCGACTTTCTCAAAGACCACGACCTCAAGGCCGTGTGCCCGATCTTTAACTGCAACGCGTTTGCGCAGACCCAGGAAGTCAGCCCGCAGCAGAGTTGGGAGACGACCGCGAAGAAACTCGAAGCCGCCGGCTTCAACGCGCTGGTCATCGACGGCCACAAGGGCAGCGCGATCGCCGACGCGCTGGCCGAACACGCCAAGTCGATCAACCCCGACGCAAAGCCCGTGGCCATCGTTGCGAAGACCGTCAAGGGCTGGGGCGCCGCTTCGCAGCAAGGCAACGGGCACCACGGCACCGCCGTCAAGGGCGATGCGCTCGAAGGCGTTCTGAAAGAACTCGACGAGACCGAGGTCAGACTCGGCGCGATCGCAGACGCTTCGCTCAAGATCGCCATGATGTCGCCCAAGCCCGATCGAGAACGCCCCGCCGGTGCCAAGCCGCTTGCCTTCGAAGACGCCATGAAAACCTTCGGCCAGGAAAAAGCGCTGGCCTCCGGCAAGTTCGCTACGCGAAAGGCTTACGGCGTCGCGCTCCGCGCGATCGGCCACGCACACCCCGATGTCGTCGCACTCGACGCCGACGTCAACAACTCCACCTTCGCCGGCCAGTTCGTGCACGACGACAAATTGAGTGATCGTTTCTTCGAGTGCCGCATCGCCGAGCAGAACATGTTCTCCGTCGCGGCCGGGCTCGCCGCTGCCGGCAAGACGCCGTTCTGTTCGACCTTCGCCAAGTTCGTGACCCGCGGCTACGACCAGATCGAGATGGCGATCAACTCCGGCTGCCAACTCAAGATCGCCGGTAGTCACGCGGGCATCACGCTCGGTGCCGACGGCCCGTCGCAGATGGCCTTGCCCGATGTCGCGTGGTTTTCGTCCTTTGCGACGATGACCCACAACGCCACTGATCGCCCCGGCTTTTATGTGCTCACGCCGTCGGACGCCTACTCCGCTTATGCACTGACGCTCGCCGCGGCCGAGCACGAAGGCAGCGTCTACCTCCGCACGCTCCGCCCCGAAACCGAGTTTCTATACACGGCCGACGAAGCGTTCAAACTGGGCGGCCACAACGTGCTCATGGAAGGCAGCGACCTTCTCATCATCGCCAGCGGCTACATGGTTCACGAAGTCAACCGGGCGCTCGACGCGCTCGACGAGCACCATATCGAGCCGACGATCGTCGACCTCTACTCGCTGCCCTACGACGAGGACGCGATCCTCGATCTCGCCAACGCCTGCAACGGCCTGGTCCTTACCGTCGAAGACAACTACGGCAACGGCATCGGCGCGCACATCGCCAGCACGGTCGCACGCAGCGGCGACGGCTTCACCGTCGAACAGATGCACGTCACCAAGATCCCCAAGTCCGGCAAAAGCGAAGCCGACCTGTTGAAATACTGCGGCCTGAGCAGCGACGACATCGCGAAGAAAGCGATCACGATGATGGATGCGCTTCCGGTTTGATGTTCTGCGAGGTGATCCCAAACGCGTGTCTCCGCGCCGCGCGCCTGGTGCAGTTCATTGGTCTGTCTGTATATGCACTCGCACGCTAGAATCCTGTCATGATCACCTTCGCCGCCTTGACCTTCACCGACCTCATGGACCGCGGCGGTGTCGTCATGTGGCCGCTGCTCGGGTTGAGCGTGATCGCGGTGACGCTGATCATCGAGCGTTCGTTTTTCTATCTCACGACCAATCACTCGTCGCGGCTCGATCGCGTTGCGCGGTTGGGCAAGCTCCTTCGTGCCGGTCGGCTTTCGGAGGCGAAACAGCAGGCCCTCGGCGAACGCAGCGTCTACGGCGACGCGGTCTCGCGCCTGCTCGAAGAAGAGGTGAGCGAGTCCGCCGCCGTCGACGCGGTCGAGCAGCAGCGCGCCCGGCTCGATCGCTTCCTCCCCATGCTCTCGTCGATCATCACCGCCGCGCCCATGCTCGGCATCCTCGGCACGGTCATCGGCATCATCGGCGCCTTTAATGAACTCGCCACCGAACGCGCTGACCTCGACATCACCAGCCTCGGCGGCGACATCGGCGAAGCGCTCATCACCACCGCCGCCGGGATCAGCGTCGCGCTCGTCACGCTTCTGCCCTACAACCTCTTTCGGGCCCAGTCGGATCGATCGCTCTCGAGGCTCGAATCCCTCGCCGCCGCCGCGCTGACACAAAAAGATGCAACCGCTGGTGACGGCTGACTCCGGCTTGTAAAATCGATCGTCTGCATGCCGCGTCTAAACCTCTATCGATTGGGTTGTCATGACTTGCCCCGACCTCGCCCGCGTCCGCCGATTCAGCGTCGCCCCCGTTATTCCCGAGTCGCTCGCGCCGCTGGCCGATCTCTCGCGCAACCTCTGGTGGACCTGGCATAGCGACGCCACAGATTTGTTTATCCGTATCGACGCCGAGCTGTGGCGAAAGACCCGGCACAACCCGGTGCAGATGCTCGCGCTGATCTCGCAGGCTCGGCTCGATGAGTTGGCTGGCGATCAGTCGTTTCTCGACGCGATGCGCGCGGTGTGCGATCGCCTCGGCCGACACTGCGACCGCCCGGGCTGGCTCAGCGAGACGCACGGCGACGCGGTCGGCGACGCGACGATCGCCTACTTCTGCGCGGAGTTCGGACTGACCGAGTCGTTTCAGATCTACTCGGGCGGCCTCGGCATCCTGGCCGGCGACCACCTTAAGTCCGCGAGCGAACTGGGCATCCCGCTCGTCGCTGTCGGGTTGATGTATCGACACGGCTACTTCCAGCAGTACCTCACGCCCGACGGCTGGCAGATGGAGTATTTGCCCGATCTCAATTTCGAGCACATGCCCATCACCCCCGTGCTCGGCGGCGACGGCGAACAGGTCAAGGTCACCGTGCCGATGCCCAAACGAGAGGTCACCGTCGCGCTCTGGGAAGCGCGCGTCGGCCGCATCCGACTGTTCCTGCTCGACACCGACATCATCGAGAACAGCGACGCCGACCGCGGCATCACCGGCCAACTCTACGGCGGCGACATGGACATGCGCATCCGCCAGGAGATCGTCCTGGGCATCGGCGGCGTGCGGGCGCTCCTGGCCATCGGCATCCGCCCCGACGTCTGCCACATGAACGAAGGCCACTCCGCCTTCCTCGCCCTCGAACGCATCCGAAACCTCATCGACGAGCACGGCCTGACCTTCGACGAAGCGAGACAGGCCGCGATGGCCAGCCACGTTTTCACGACCCACACCCCCGTGCCCGCGGGCATCGACCGCTTCCCCGCCGACCTCGTCAAGACTTACCTCAAAGACTATCACGCCAAGCTCAAGCTCGACATGGAGGGCCTGCTCGCGCTCGGCCGGGACGACGTCTTTAATAAGAACGAGCCGTTCTCGATGGCGACCCTCGCGATCCGCTGCAGCGACTGGGCGAACGGCGTGTCGAAGCTCCACGGCGAGGTCTCGCGCTCGATGTGGAAGGGCGTCTGGCCCAATGTCCCCGAAGCCGAAGTGCCGATCGGCC
>JBMYUK010000047.1:0-10921 GCA_049605275.1 Phycisphaeraceae bacterium | reverse complement strand
GATGCTTGACCCCCGCGTGTTACGCGGCGGCTACTAAACACTCAGTGCGACGGCATCTTTCGACTCTCGCCGCTTTGCATGTCGGTCTTGCTGGTGAGGCAGTTGAAGATCGCGGCGGCGACGTCCATCGGGTCGAGCGTGCTGTCGGCGGGGATGGCTTTTTCTGAAAAGTTGGCTCGTAGCATCGGCGTTTCGATCGCGCCGGGGGCGATGGCGTAGGCCTTGACGTTGAGGCGTTTGCCCTCGTCGGCGGTGGCCTTGGTGAAGATGTTGACCGCGGCTTTTTGCGCGCCGTAGATATTAAAGCCGGTGAACGGATCGAACGCGCCCATGGACGAGACGTTGCAGACCACCCCGGACTTCTGCGATTTGAAGGTCGGCCAGGCGGCGCGGGTCGCGTAGACGACGGCGTTGAAATTCACGGCGACGCAGCGGTCGAGCGTCTCGTCTTCGATGCGTTGGATCGGCTGGAGCGGGGCGTAGCCGGCGATATTGGCGAGCGCGTCGATTCGGCCGAAGGCTTCGAGCGTCTGGTCGATGAGCGCCTGAACCTGCGTGGGGTCGGCGACATCGGTCGGAACGATCAGGGTTTTGCAGTTGGGAGCCTCGGCTTTCATGAAGGCCTCGGTCGATTCGAGATTCACTTTGGTTCGCGCGGCGAGGACGCAGGCGTAGCCGGCCTCGGCGAGGAGGAGCGCGAGGTTTCGGCCGACGCCGCTGCCGGCTCCGGTGATGATGGCGACGGGTGTGTTTGAGTCTTGCATGCGTGATTGTTGCGCGGAATCGACGCGGGTCAAGCGGCGCGGCGTAAATGATGGCGGCTTGGCCGATCGTATTGGGCCGCTCGCCTATACTCCCTGCCATGGTTAACGGATCGTTCAAGCTGTTCCGCCTGTTCGGGATCGATGTTTTTTTGCACTGGTCCTGGTTTTTGATCGCGGTGTTTCTGATCCCGCGCTTCGGGCAGGGCGTGTTCACGGGCGGGGGCAATACGCCGATGGTGTGGAGCGCGGCCTTGTACATCACGCTGTTCGCGATCGTGTTGCTGCACGAGTTCGGCCACGCGCTGGCGTGTCGGCAGGTCGGCGGGCAGGCGAAGCACATCGTGCTCTGGCCGTTGGGCGGGGTGGCGTTCGTTCAGCCGCCGCATCGTCCGGGGGCTCACCTTTGGTCGATCGTCGCGGGTCCGCTGGTGAACGTGATGCTGGTGCCCGCGACGGTGATCGCGTATTACCTGGTGCGCGGCGAGTTGTTTCTGTTGCCGGAGTCGGGGAACAACGTGCAGGCGTTCGCGTTCTACGTGATGGTGATGAACGCGGGGCTACTCGTTTTCAATATGCTGCCGGTGTATCCGTTGGACGGCGGGCAGACGCTGCTCGCGCTGTTGTGGTTCGTGGTCGGCCGGGTCAAGGCGCTCAAGTTCGCGAGCGTCGTCGGTTTGGTCGCGGCGGCGATCGTGCTGCTGCTGTCGGTGATTTTTTACGAGCCCTGGTACCTGGTGATGGCGCTGTTCGTCGGGCTGCAGGCGTGGAACGGTTTTCGATTGGCCGGTGCGCTGGCGAAGATGGACCCGCGTTATTACGACGAGCGGATCGCCAAGCGTGCCGAGCGAGACGGCGTCGAGCAGCGGATCGCGGAGCAGGTCGATCCGTGGCGGCGGTGAATGATTCCGGGGTTGGGATTTGACAGGATTGCAGGATTTTCAGGATTGACAGGGTGTCACTTTGAAACATCACCCAGGGTTTTGTCATTCAACTCCTGATACACCCCAAACATCCAGATTTTGGATGCGAAACAACAAGCCAGATCACGAACGAATTTCAGGGCTTGATCCTGTCAATGCCGCAATCCTGTCAAAATCAAGCATTGACCAATTCATCCACGGACCACTTGGCCCCGTGGCGCGTGACTTTGCGGTAGAGGGTGTCGCGTTCGATGGGGTCGAAGCCGGCTTCGAGGATGAGATCGCGGAGCTTGCCGGGGGTGACTTCCTGGTGGGTGGTGCTGCCGCCGACTTTGGTGATGTCGTACCAGACGACGGTTCCGTCGACGTCATCGACGCCGAAGGACAAGCCGAGTTGGGCCATCTCGAGGGTCTGCATGATCCAGAAGCACTTGACGTGATCGAAGTTGTCGAGCATGAGTCGGCAGACGGCGAGCATGCGGAGGTTGTCGAGTCCGGTCGGCCCGGGGAGGTGTTGGAGTTCGCTGCCGTCGGGGAAGAACGGTAGGGGGATGATGGTCTGGAATCGGCCCGCGTGTTTGTTGTTTATCGCTTCGTCTTGTGCTTCGCGGAGGAGGCAGAGGTGGTTGATGCGGTCTTCGAAGGTTTCGACGTGGCCGTATAGCATGGTGGCGTTGGACATGAGCCCGAGTTCGTGTGCGGTGCGGTGGACGTTGATCCATTCGAGTCCGCCGATCTTGCCGCGGAAGACTTCGTTGTGGACGCGGTCGTCGAAGACCTCGGCCCCGCCGCCCGGAAGGCTTCCGAGCCCTGCTTCGATGAGGTCTTCGAGCATGCCCTTGATCGTGCCGGCCCCGGGCTTTCCCTTATTGTCGCGTTTGTGGATGCGGGCGAGGTGCGTGAGTTCGACGGCGGTGAAGGCTTTGAGATGGACGCTTGGCGCGACGGCTTTGCAGGTTTTCAGGAGATCGGTGTAGTAGCTGAATTGATTTTTGGGGTGCAGGCCGCCGACGATGTGCATCTCGGTTGCGCCGGCTTGCTCGGCCTTTTTCGCCTGCTCGGCGATTTGATCCGTGTTGTATTCGTAGGCTCCGTCTTGGCCGGGTTTGCGGTGGAACTCGCAGAACTTGCACGAGAGCACGCACAGGTTCGAGTAGTTCATGTGGCGGTTGACGTTGTAGTACGTGGCTTGGCCGTGACGCCGGGTGCGTGCGTGGTCGGCCAGTTCGCCGAGGGTCCAGATGTCGCGTGTGTTGAGGAGCGCGACGCCGTCGTCGAAGCTCAGCCTTTCGCCGGCGTGGACTTTGTCTGCGATGGTGTCGAGATCGCTTGGCATGATGCATTATCATAGTCCGCGCGGCAGTCCGTGGCGCTTCCTGTATCCTGCTCGTCATGCCTATCCTTGGCCACGGCATTGACCTGGTGGACACGCCTCGGATCGAGCGTCTGCTCGGCGAGCACGAGGCGCGGTTTCTGAATCGTGTGTTCACGGCCGGGGAGCGCGCCTATTGCGACGGCGGGGGCAAGATGCGGGTGCAGCGATACGCGGCGCGGTTCGCGGCGAAGGAGGCGGTGCTGAAGGTGTTGGGCACGGGCTGGTCTGGCGGGATCGCGTGGACGGACGTCGAGGTTGTGCGCGAGGCGAGCGGCCAGCCACGGGTCGAACTGCACGGCGAGGCGGCGGCGATCGCGGAGCGTCTCGGGATCGATCGGCTGCACGTGAGCCTGAGCCATCTGGCGGGCCATGCGCTGGCGAGCGTGATCGGCGAGGGGTCGGGTCGCCGATGGTCGGGTTGAACGGGCGGCGGACGGGCTATGATGTGAGATGGGGGTCGGGCCGATAGCTTGTCTGAGGACCTATCCGATGGCCAAACGCGACCAGACACCGCCTTACGAGATCATGCGAACTCGCCCCGGCGAGTCGAGCGAAGAGGCGGTTTCCGAAACGCCGCGCCGCCGATCGACCGATCCGCCGGCGGGGGTTTCGCGGCGTGCGCCTTGGTGGGTGGGCTCGTCGGCGCCGCTGGTGCTGCGATTGCCGCGTGGGATGGCGGTTTTGGCGGTGGGGGGGCTGCTGCTGTTGATCGCAGTGGCTTATGGAGTGGGCACGGTGCGTGGTGCGGCGGGATCGCAGCCCGCGTCGGAACCGGGTGGCATGGGCGAGCGGACGGGGCCGGACGGGTACTTCGTGTCACCCGAAGACGATTACGACGGGCCGGAGGTCGCGGTGCCGGTAGATCCGTTGGTGGTCGAGCGTCGCGAGCCGGGGCTGAATTACATGCAGTTGATCACGTCGACGCGGGAGGATTGCGAGCGTCTGGCGACGTTCTTCGGTGCTCGCGGGGTTGCAATCCAACTCGTACCGGTTCATAATAAAGGGCTCTGGGTCGCGTATGCGGTCAAGCGTGGCTACCGCGCTGACGAGTTGGATTCAGAGTCGTGCAAGCGTTACGAGCAGCAACTGCGAGCGCTCGGCCGACAGTGGAAAGCCAGCGGCAAGGGTGCCGACCTCTCCACGATGATCTTCAAACGATACGACGGGCCCAAGCCCAAGACGGACTGAAACAGCGTCCACGAGACGACCCGACGACTAAAGGATTTGAACCATGAGCCTCGACCCCAGCCTGAAAATCGGAGGCGGCCTCGCCGGCCACCGCAACGTCCTCACCCGCGCCGAACGCATCGCCAAGCTCAAAGAACTCGGCGAGTTCGAAGACAGCGACAGCAACGCGCTAGGCCTCCGCAAGGTCGGCAACCGCAAGGTCGTCGCCGGCGGCAAGACCAAGAAGAAAAAGGCCGACGACGCCACCGAGTAGCAACCCGCGTCGGGCGCGATCGCGCCGCGGCCCATCGCCCGCTTCAACGCACGACTATCGAATGATGCCGTCCATCCCGGGCGGCATTTTTTATAACCTCCCAACACCCAACACCCAACACCCAACACCCAACACCCATGGACCCCCAACGCTTCATCGCCGACCGCGTCAAGGCCATCGACGCATCGGGTATCCGGCGCGTCTTCGACCTCGCGGCCAAGCTCGACGATCCGATCAATCTCTCGATCGGTCAGCCGGACTTCGACGTGCCCGATCCGATCAAAGGCGCGGCCTGCGACGCGATCCGCACCGGCCACAACCGCTACACCCAGACGCAGGGCACCCCCGCACTCCGCGCCGCGTTGACCGAGCGACTGGCCCTTGAGTTTCCGAACACGCTGGGCCGCGGCGGGGCTGCGCAACTCGACGCCGACATCGGTCTGCTCGTGACGTCCGGCGTGTCGGGCGCGCTGTTACTCACCCTCCTCAGCACCGTCGGCCCCGGCGACGAAGTCGTGATCCCCGACCCTTACTTCGTGATGTACAAGCACCTCGTGAACCTCGCCGGCGCGACGCCGGTGTACGTCGATACCTACCCCGACTTCGCCGTCAGCGCCGAGCGGCTCGAGCCCGCGCTCACCGAGCGGACCAAGCTCGTGCTCTTCAACACCCCGAGCAATCCGACCGGCGTCGTCGCGAGCCAACAAGTCTGTAACGAAGTGATCGCGCTGTGCGAGCGGCGGGGCGTTTTACTCGTCAGCGACGAGATCTATGACGAGTTCTGCTACGAAAAAACCGAGATCGACGGCGGGACGTGGTGCCCTTCGCCGCTGCACGCTTCGCCCAATGCGCTCCTGCTCCGCGGGTACTCCAAGACCTACGGCATGACCGGTTGGCGGCTCGGCTATGCCGCCGGGCCCGCGCCGATCATCGAACAGATGACCAAGCTCCAGCAATACTCCTTCGTCTGCGCCCCGTCGATGGTGCAGGCCGCAGGAGCCCTCGCCCTCGGCGTCGACATGTCCCGGCACGTCGACGACTACGAGCGAAAACGCGATCGCGTCGTCCAGCACCTCGGCCCGCACTACACGCTCGCTGCGCCCGGCGGCGCGTTCTACGCCTTCCCCCAAGTGCCCGAGCGCCTCGGCATCACCGCGACGCAATTCGTCGAACGCGCGGTCAAGAAGAACCTGCTCACCATCCCCGGCAGCGTCTTTAGCCAGCGCGACACGCACTTTCGCATCAGCTACGCCTGCGACGACACCATGCTCGACCGCGGCCTCGACGTGCTCATCGATCTTGCGACCGCGTGACCGTCACCGAACAGCGCCGCGGTTCAACACGATGCGAGGCAAGCCGCAGCATACGCAGTAGACGTCGGCCCGCTCATACGTATCCCACTAAAACTTCGCGCGTCTTTGCAGCCGCCGCGTAACACGCGGGGGTCGAATCGGCTGGGATACATTCGGCGTGACCGTGATTAAAGTCGGAAATGACTCGACCCCCGTGCGTTGCACGGCGGCTACGCAACGCGTCAATAATTGTTGACATACGTTTCACTTCACGACCGACGTCGTCGCCGCGGGCAGCGTCACGATCTCGCCGCTGTCGCGACGCACGATCAGACCGTGGTCGGGGTCGAGATCGAGCACCTCACCGGTGACGCGATGGCCGGCCTGCTCGAACGTCTGCGTCTGCCCAAGCGACGCCAGCGCCCGCCACTGTTCGAGCGTGCCTTGTGGATCGGCCTCGCCCAGCACCGCGACGAGTCGAACGACCACCGCCTCGACGATCGTCAACCGGTCGCTAGCGTAGCCGAGTTCTTCAAGCGACACCGCCTCGGCGGGGACGGATGCGTCGTCGGCTCGCACCGCACGCACATTCAATCCGACGCCGATGATCGAACTCTTCGCAATCGACTCGATGAGGATGCCCGCGAGTTTACGGCCGTCGATCATCACATCGTTGGGCCACTTCAACCGGACGGGTAGGCCCGGCGCGAGGCGCTGGACAGCCTGCGCGACCGCGACGCCGGCCAGCATCGACACGCGATCGTGCGTCGGCCCGGACATCGGATCGGGATAGACCAGGCTCATCAGCACCGACGCGCCGGGCTCGGACAACCACGATCGGCCGAGTCGCCCCCGGCCCGCGGTCTGCTGATCGGCGAGGATCAGCGCCGGGCCCGGCGCAAACGACTTGGCGACATCTTGCGTGCTGGCCGTCCGGCGGTAGACACGCACAGCCATCGGGCCGATGCCGCGCGACACGAATGCCGCTTCCAAAGCGTCCTGCCACTCGGCGAGGTCGGTTTCATCGGCCGCGGGCGTCATGCGATGTCCAATCCGATATCGAGTGAGACGACGGAGTGCGTCAGCGCACCGACGGAGATCCGATCCACGCCGGTCTTCGCGATGTTGCCGACGGTGCCGAGCGTCACGCCGCCGCTCGCTTCGAGTTCGATCTTCGGCGCGTGCTGGTTGCGCATCGCCACCGCCTGGGTCAGCGTGCTCAGCGGCATGTTGTCCAACAGCACGATATCGATCGAGGCCTTGAGCACCTCGCCGAGTTGATCCAGGCTGTCGACCTCGACCATCACGAACTTCAAGCCGGGCGTGACGCGCCGGGCCCGATCCGCCGAGTCGTCGAGCTTCGCGCTCAGTTGCGACAGCGGCGTGCCCGCGAGGTGATTGTCCTTAATGAGCACCGCGTCGTAGAGCCCCATCCGGTGAGTGTGTCCGCCGCCGCAGACCACCGCGTACTTCTGCAGGCCGCGCAGCCCCGGCAGGGTTTTCCGCGTGTCGTAGATGCGCGCACGCGTGCCTTCGCAGCGCGCGACGTACTCGGCCGTCGATGTCGCCACGCCCGACAGATGCGTCATCAGGTTCAACGCGACCCGCTCGATCGCCAACAGGTCGCGCATCGGCCCGGCGATCGTGGCCAGCCTGGTCCCCGCGCCCGCGCGATCGCCGTCGCTGTGATGCAGCGCGTACCTCACGCCGCCGCCATACACCCGGCAGACGGTTTGCAAGACCGACAAGCCCGCGATCACACCCGCCTCGCGATTCACAAACGCCGCCTCGCCCACCGCGTCTTCAGCCACGAAACAAGCCGACGTCGCGTCGATCCCATTCGGACCGAGGTCTTCGCGCCGGGCTGTGTCGATCAGGCGAGCGAGCGACGCGTCGTCGATGTAGTCGTTGAGGTTCGGCACGCGGGCAGTTTACCGGCGGACCAGGCG
The DNA here is from genome assembly GCA_049605275.1 of Phycisphaeraceae bacterium. Classification (GTDB taxonomy): domain Bacteria; phylum Planctomycetota; class Phycisphaerae; order Phycisphaerales; family Phycisphaeraceae; genus JAHQVV01. The sequence continues at coordinate 3,180 of JBMYUK010000047.1, read as the reverse complement.
CACCGCGTACCGCCCGCCGCCCAGCGCGACATAACGCAGCGTGTCGCCCGCCCTTGCGCCGGCCGCTTCGTACACCGCGCCCCAGCCGCGCCAGCGCAGCATCCGCCCGCGCGCAACCTCGGTCGAAACCGTCTCGCCGCTCGGCAGTTCGAGCGCGATCGCTCGACTCGTCATCGCCTTGCGCTTCCCCGATCCGGGCAGGCACGCGTATCGGTTCCGAAGCGCCCCCGGCGTGATCGTCCAGTCCCGCACCGGCGACCGCCACTCGTCCAACACGTACCACGCTTTCATGTACGCGACCTTGTACGTCGGCCCGACCGAAAGCGGCTCGACCTCTCGCAATTCGACCAGCGTCGCGAACCGGCTCTCCCGTTTCATCGACCAATACGCGTCGTCGCCGCCGATCGCCTCGCCGAACGTTTCCCGCAAACGCTCGACGTCCATCGGCTTCATGTCGCGGAACGCGTCGATCCGACCGGCGACCGCCGTCGCCATGAACGGGCCGCCCGACGCTTTGAGAAACAGACGCTCGCCCGCGGCGATCTGTCCGTGCGGCGGCTGCATCGTCTTGGTCAGCCGCGACTCGATGGTCTTCACGCCGTCGAGGACTTCGCGGATGTAGCCCGGCTTGAGGATGGCGACGTGGATCATGCAGGAAAGCATAAACTTAGAAGGGTAAAAAGAGCAGAAAATCATACCCTTGAAGCATGCTCTGCTTTTCTGTTCTTGTGCGCTTTTACGTTAAATAGGTCGATTCGTTCAGCCCACGCTCGTAAAACCGGCGCAGCGTACGAGCCTCGTCGAGCGTCAGCCGATCTTCACGCAGAGCCGTTTCGATCGACCGGCTGAACGATCGGCGGAGCGATTCGGGATCGTACTGCACGTACCCGAGCACCTCGCGGACGGTGTCGCCTTCGACGACTTCGAGGATGGTCGGCTGCCCGTTGTCGTCGAGGCCGACGTGTACGGCGTTGGTGTCACCGAAGAGATTGTGTAGATCGCCGAGCGTCTCCTGATACGCGCCGACCAGACAGGCCGCGAGCAAATAAGGCGCGCCGGTGTACGGGTGCAGCGCGAGCGTTCGGTCCGGCTCGCTGTCGGCGGAGATAAAGCGATCGATCTTGCCGTCGCTGTCGCAGGTGATGTCGGCCAGCGTGCCGCGACAGGTCGGGCGTTCGTCGTGGCGGTGGATCGGCAGGACGGGGAACGCCTGGTCGATCGCCCAATGATCGGGCAGCGATTGAAAGATCGAGCAGTTGCAGAAGTAGATGTCCGAGAGCAGGACCTCCAGCGACTCGTATTCGTCGGAGCGGTCGTCGAGGTCGCGCGCGATCCGCATCACCGCCGACGCGATCGAGAAGAACAATCGCTCGGCCAGTCCGCGGTGCTCGATCGAGCAGTAGCCGAGGTTAAAAAGCGACAGCGCCTGATCGCGCGCCACCTGCGCGTCGTGCATGTACTCGCTGTGGTTGGATTCGTTCAGCCCCGCGTAAGCCTCCGCGAGCGTGCGGACCGGCTGCGGCATCGCGTCGAGCGCCTCGGCGCTGAACGAGCGCGGTAACTCGAAGCGATCGAAACCCGACCACCCCAGCACGTCGAACACCAATACGCTGTGGTGCGCCGCCATGGCTCGGCCCGACTCCGAGATGATCCGCGGGTGCGGCGTGCCCGTGGCTTGGCAGACGCTGTGGAGGTGGAAGACGATGTCGTTCGCGTACTCCTGGAGCGAGTAGTTCATCGACGACTCGCTGGCCGTTCCCGTGCCGTCGTAGTCGACCCCGAGCCCGCCGCCGACGTCGACGGTATCCAGCCCCGCGCCGAGCTTGCGCAGCTCGGCGTAGACCCGGCCGAGTTCGGTGACCATCGGCTTGATCTTGCGGATGTCGTTGAGCTGGCTGCCCACGTGACAGTGCAACAGCGTGAGGCAGTCGAGCATGTCCTCGTCGCGGAGGCGTTCGACCAGATCGAGGACCTCGCTGACGAACAGGCCGAACTTGCTGCGCTCGCCCGCGGAGTGCTCCCATCGACCGGTGCCGCGCGTGGCGAGCTTGACGCGGACGCCGAACCTCGGCCGCACGCCATGGGCCTTCGCCTGATCGATGATGAGCCGCAGCTCGGAGAACTTTTCGATGACGGGGATCACGTTCTTGCCGAGCTTAGTCGCGAGGATCACCGCCTCGATGAAGCTCGCGTCCTTGAAGCCGTTGCAGATGATCGGCGTGTCCGGCTCGTCGACCATCGCGAGCACGGCGAGCAGTTCGGGCTTGCTACCCGCTTCCAGGCCGAAGCCGTGCGCCCGGCCGTACTCGAGCATCTCCTCGACGACGTGCCGCTGCTGATTCACCTTGATCGGGTAGACCGCCTGATAGGTGTTGCGGTAGTCGTGGTCGGCGATCGCGCGGCGAAACGCCCCGGCGATCGCGTCTAGCCGAGTGCGCAGGAGATCGGTGAAGCGGATGAGTAGCGGCGTCGAGAGGTCGCGGCGCTCGAGGTCCTCGACCAGCTGCTTGAGGTCGATCTCGTGGCCGTCGCTGCCGTTCGGACAGACCGCGAGGTGGCCGCGCTCGTTGATCCGAAACAGCCCCCGACCCCAGGCGTCGACGCGGTAAAGGGCCGCGCTGTCGGCGGGCGTCCACGACGGCGTTGTGATCGATGGGTCGCTCAAGTGCGTGCTCAGATTCGGAGTCGTCTAGTCGATCGGCCAGCGGATGACGGTCAGGTTGTTTTCTTTCATCGCGCTGGTCATCACCGCCCAGCCCGGCGCGACGATCGCGAAGCCTTCCAACTCGTCGGTCGGCTCGTTGAGGTCGATGCTGGTCCACTCCGTGCCGAGCAGGCCGGTGTCGTCGGACGTGATGAATTTGAGAAAGCTCAGGCGATAGCCCAGGCCCGGCGTCTGGTTTTGCGCGAGAACCAGGGTCTCTTCGTCGTCGATCCAGTGCATGCTCTGCACGAAGGGCCCGGCGTCGAAGGCGGCGACGAGGACCCCGGGGTCCGCGCCGCGTGCGTGACCGCGCTGGGGCGCCACGGGGACACGGTCCACGCGCCCTACCTGATCGACGCCATGAACGACGAGGACGACCGGGTCCGGCTCGCCGGGGCCCGCGCACTCCAAAGGGTCCACTCCCGCGAGGCCGTCGCGCCCTTGCTGAACGCGCTCAAGGCCGAAGACGAGGAGAG
>JBMYUK010000046.1:1681-11030 GCA_049605275.1 Phycisphaeraceae bacterium | reverse complement strand
CGGGCCCCGGCGGCGGCACGGAAGATAAACCGGTCGGCACCGTTTGGATCGGCATGGCCTGGCGCGACGGACAACAGACCCACGTCGGCGCAAGACTCGCCAAGCTCGCCGGCGACCGCGACACCATCCGCGACCGCTCGGCCAAGTGCGCCCTCCAACTGCTCCGCCTCAAACTCATGGGCGAAAGCCTCGGCCACGTCAAATGGGCCACCGACGCGTAAAAACGTGTTCAAAAAATGCCTTAGGTGGGATAGGCGTCCCGCCTGTCGTCACGGCGTAGTCGTGAAACAAACAGCTTCGAGCTGGGCCCGAACGGCGGGCGAGACGCCCGGCCCACCTTTTTTACACGTGCTAACGCACGCTTGTTGCACGCTCACGCCACAAGACGACTACGATAAAAAAAGTATCAAGCCGCGAACGAACGACGACCTTGCCCCCAACACCCAAACCCCAACACCCAACACCCGCCCCAGCTCCGCCCCAGCCCGGGCGCATCGATATGCACAGCCACCTGCTGCCGGGCATCGACGACGGCTGCGCGTCGCTCGACGAGTCGCTCGAATCGATCCGACGCTTGATCGACGCGGGCTACGTCGGCACGGTCTGCACGCCGCACTGCTGGCCGAATCATTTCCCGCACATCACGCCCGAACACATCCGCGCGTGGCGCGATGCGCTGGCGGCGGAGATCGACAAGGTCGGGCTCGACTATCGGCTGTGGACCGGCGGGGAATTGCGGATCTTCAGCGGCGCGATCGACTGGATGAAACAGCACGGCGTGCCGACGCTCGCGGAGTCGAACTGCGTGCTCTGCGACTTCTGGCAAGCCCAGTGGCAGCCCTACATCGACGACACGTTCGACTGGCTGATGAGCGAGGGCTATCGGCCGATCCTCGCCCACCCCGAGCGCTCGCCGACGCGCGACGGCTACGACAAGCACCTCGACCGCGTGACCGAGCGGGGCGTGATCCTGCAGGGCAACCTCCGCTGCTTCACCGGCGAAGAAGGGTTCGGCCCGGACCGCGACGTCCGCCGCTACATGGATGATGACCGCTACACCCTGCTCGCGCTGGACATGCACCGCCCCGCCGCGCTGCAGGGCCGACTCGACGGCATCGCCATCGCCGCCGAGGAATACGGCCAAGCGCGTATCGAAGCGATGATCGACACCAACGTCCGCGCGTTGATCTTCGAGACGGATGCCTAACTATCGCGTCGCACCGCGCCGCAGTCCTACGCCCCCCCACCTCTTTCGGTAAGCGGACGCTGTTAGAATCTCCGCATGCCCGACTCGGACTTGACGCCCGCGATGCCTCGCAAGCAAACGCCGCTGTGGCGCAACCCGAGCTTCACGCTGATGTGGGCGTCGGTCGCCGCAAGCGGGTTCGGCGACCGGATCATCATGTCGGCGGCGCTGATCCTGCTCGGCGCGATGGCAGCGGAGACGGACGCGGGCCGGGTGAGCTTCAACGCGGCGACGCAGTTCTTTTTCTTCCTGCCCTACCTCGTCTTCTCGTTCACCGCGGGCTGGTTGGCCGACAAGCTGCCGCGCAAGTGGATCCTGTTGACCTGCGACGAGTTGCGGGCCGTGGTGCTCGGCGTCGCGCTCTTCAAGGTCGCGGGGCTGGTCGGCGACCCGGTTCTCGCGGCGCACGAGCACTGGCGCGTGTACCTCATTCTCTTCCTAGTCGGCTCCCTCGCGGCCACGTTCAACCCGACGCGCAACGCGATGATCCCGCAACTGGTCCGGCCCAGCCAGCTGCAATCGGCCAACGCGCTGGTCATCGGGCTCGGCGTCGTCGCGTCGATGATCGGCGCCCTCGCCGCGTCGAAGATCCTCAACGCCGACCGCGGCGAATCGATCAAGTTCGGCCTGATCATCGCCATCGTCTTCTACATGGTCTCCGGCTCGTTCTTCGCCTTCATGAAGCCGCGCGACAGCAATCGACCCGAGCAGACCAGCCGATCGCTTCGCCAGGGCTTTCGCTACCTCCGCGTGCACAAAAGACACGTCCGTCTGATGGTCGTCTTCACCTGCGTGTGGGGCAGCGCGATGATCGTCTACAACGCCGCGCTCACGTACGGGCATCTGCATTTCGACTTCGTCGGCCAAGACCTCTTCACGCACTATCTCTATATGACCGCGACGATCGGCGGGGGCATGCTGCTCGGGGCCGGAGCGATCTCGCTGGTCGGCACGCAGCGCGAGTCCGTGCTGCTGTTGATGCTCTGCCTGATCGGGGTGGCGACGTGCATGGTCGTGTTCACGCTCGTGCCGCATCGCCCGACGCACTTCGCCGTGGGCTTGTTGACCGGGGTGTTCGGCAACATGTCGCTCATCAGCGTGCTGTCCATGCTGCAGGTCATCAGCCCCAACTACATGCGCGGCCGAGTGATGGGCATGACCAACGTGCTCTCGACCTGCGGCACCGTCACGATCAACGGCGTGATCTGGCAGCTGCCAAACGCCGACAACTGGATGCCCGCGACCGTGCTCAGCAACGCCGGGCTCTTACTCGTCATCGGGGTCGTCGGCCTCGTCATGACGCTGCGCTCCGGCCCGATGCCCACGCCGATGGCCAACCTCTGCTGGCGCATCAATCGGCTGTTCAACTACAGCTGGCACGGGCTACGCGTCTACGGCAAGCGGCACGTCCCGCACGACGGGCCCGTCGTCATCGCCAGCAACCACACCGTCGCCATGGACCCCTTCCTCATCCAGGCAGGCTGCATCCGAATGGTCCGCTGGCTCATGCTCACGTCTTACCGCCTGCCGATCGGCAACTTCATGTGGAACGCGATCGACCCGATCTGCATCGAGCACGACCTCAAGTCCGACCAGCGAAAAAACGCCATGCGGCAGGTCCGACAGATCGTCGCCGAACTCAAAAAGGGCCACCTCGTCGGCATGTTCCCCGAGGGCGGACTCCAGTACGACGACCGCGAGCTCAAAGACTTCGAAGACGGCGCGGCCGCCGTCGCCCGCTTGTCCGGCGCGACGATCGTGCCCTGCTGGGTCGACGGAACGGTCAAGAGCAAGTCGATGCTCATGCACGTCCTCAAGCCGACGCGCTCGTCGGTAACCTTCGGCCCGCCGTTTACGCCCGACAAGTCCGACAGCGTCGAAGACATCACCGCCGAGATCCGCCGCCGCATCCTCGCGCTCGGCGAGCAAGAGGCGGACCGACGCGCGGGCCTGAGCTAAACGAACACGACGCGGCGCGATCGCTCGCCAACGGCATGCTAAATCTTGTCGGCCGTAGCGTTTAACACCGCCGAGCGATATACTTAAATCAGGCAACGTCTAAGCCCACGAGACAGGTACGCCCGCTGTATCCGGGCCGCTCGATTCGTGTAGCACCCTCTCGACTCGCCGCGTTCCCTTCACCTCTCGACGGATCGACATCATGGCCGACAACACCAACAACACCGCGATCCCCGCCCCCGACCGACCCAGGGGCCCGTACTTCTCGACCCCGGCCGGGCTCATCACCGGCGGGCTGCTCTTGTGGATCGGATCGTTTGTCATCAGCTGCCTGCTCACCGTCGGGCTCTTCAATAACGAAGAGGGCACCGAGGTCGCCAACCCGGTCGTCCTCGCCTACATCGCGTATAGCCTGCCGATCCTCATGGCCGTGCTCGGAACGATCATGATGATCATCGGCGCGATCCGCTGGGCGATCTACGGCCGAGACAGCGTCGGCGCACCGGGCACGAAGAACATCATCACCCTGATGCACTCGGTCAACGAGCGCCTGCTCCTCAGCGAGACCGCCAAGCGCATCGCCTACCGCCACGAAGACATCGAACTCCTGCGATCCACGATCAAGCTCGACATCGAGAAGAAAGACTTCGACGCGGCGATGGTCCTCGTCAACGAGATCGGCACGACCTACGGCCACCGCGAAGAGGCCGAGGAATACCGCGAGCAGATCGTCGCCGCCCGCACCGCCGAAACCGAAGAAAAAGTCGAAAAGGCCCTCGTCAAACTCGACGAGATGCTCGCCGCTCACAAGTTCGAAGAGGCAACAAAAGAAGCCCACAAGATCCACCGGCTCTTCGGCGAGTCGCCGCAGGTCCACGGCATCCAGCGACGCGTCACCCACGCCCGCGAGCAATACAAGCACGACCTCGAGCGCGAGTTCCTCGAAGCCGCGAAGATCGACAACGTCGACCGCGCCGTCGACCTACTCAAGGAACTCGACAAGTACCTGACCGAGCAGGAGGCCGAGCCGTTCCGCGAGACGGCGCGCGGCGTGATCGGCAAGAAGCGCGAGAACCTCGGCGTGCAGTTCAAGATCGCGGTCCACGACAAAGAGTGGCTGCGGTCGGTGTCGGTCGGCGAGCAGATCATCCGCGAGTTCCCCAATTCGCGGATGGCCGACGAGGTCCGCGGGATGCTCGACCTCCTGCGCGAACGCGCCGCGGGCCAGCGCGCCGCTCAGCCGCGCGACACGCCCGTGGCCTGAACGGCAACACGACCCTCGTCCGCCTAGACGCGGCCCGGCGGCTACACTCACAACATGCAACCCGCCCGAACCACCGCGTGGACAATCCCCGGCAGCGACGGGCAGCCGATTTACGGCGACACGCACGAGCCCGGCGGCGACGTCCTCGGCGTGCTGATCTGCTGCCACGGCTTCAAGGGTTACAAGGACTACGGCTTTTTCCCGCCGCTGTGCGACCGCGCGGCGCGGGCGGGGCTGCGTGCCGTGCGATTTAATTTTTCGCACAGCGGCATGACGAACAAGACCGACGTTTTCGAGCGGCCGGACCTGTTTACGAAGGATCGCTGGAGCCGGCAGATCGACGATCTATCGACGGTATTCGCGTCGGTGACCGAGGACCGCGTGCTGCCAAGCGTCGTGTTCGGGCACAGCCGCGGCGGCGTCACGAGCACGCTGTTCGCCGGCGGCCGCACAAGTCAGACGCTGGCCGGGCTCGTCACCGCGGCCGCGCCGGACGATGCCTGTCGCCTGGACGATCTCGCCAAGGCGCAGCTCCGCGCCGAGGGCCGACTCCGCTCGCCCTCCGGTCGAACGGGACAAGATCTCTACGTCGGCCTCGATTGGCTCGAAGAGATCGAGCGCGACCCCGACCGCTACGACCCCGTCTTGGCGGCGTCGCGCCTCGACTGCCCGATGCTGATCCTCCACGGCGACGCCGACGATACCGTGCCGACACCCTGTGCCGAGCGTCTGCAACAAGCCGCCGGGCCGAGCGGAACGCTCGCGATCGTCGAAGGCGCCAACCACGTCTTTAACTGCCCAAACCCCGCGCCGGCGGACGCGTACGGATCGCTGCCCGAGCAAACGTGGGTGCTGATCGATCGCACCGTCGCGTTCGCCGTGTCCCGCTGCGCGCAAAAACAAAAAAGCTGACGCGACAACCCGCTCGCCAGGCCGAAAGTCAAGGCAGGCAAGGCCTCGCGTTCGGACATCGATTGTAGAGGTCTTCGATGATTTTCTGATAGCCCGGGTCGGTGGCGTTGTACCACGTCGCGCCCTCGACAAGGCGGTACTCGTAGCCCTGCTCGTAGAGCATCATCTCGTCGTTCGCGGTCGGATCGATGCGTTCGAGCCAGCCGATGAACATGCCCTTATCCTTGAGTTCGGCGCGCGTCATCCCGTCCTTGATCGTGCCTTGAGGACAGTCCTCGCAGCCGTAGACGCTGGCGAGAAAGATATCGGTCGTCCCTTCGAGCGGCGACTGCGGGATGGCCGGGTACTCGTGATCGACGAGCTTAATGATCTGATTGGTCGTGTCGTAATAGACCAACCGGACCTCGTTTGAGAACGACCCGCTTCCGCCGCCGGTCAACTGGCACAAGACCAGGCTCAGGCAGAACACGATGACCAGACAGAGCCCGAGGATGATGAAGGGCTTGTACTCCTCGGACTTGTTTCGAAGATCGAGGTCCTCGAACCAGTACCGAATATCCTGAAGGTCCATCGCGATCTCCGAAAAACCGTTGGGCAGACGCCCTCGTCGAGAAACAAGCACGCGTGAGCGTAGACGCGCTGATCAGCCGCTCACTTGAGAACGCACAGCTTATCGCCAGCCGCGACGCGATGCGAGCGAACGCCACCGCGACCGATAAGAACGCGCGCGAGAACTGCCTCAGGTGAGATAGGCGTCCCGCCTGTCGCCGCGACGAAGTCGTGAATGGAAAGACTTTGGGCTGCGCCCAAACGGCGGCGAGACGCTCACCCCACCTTTTTGTACATGTTCTAAAGTCCGACGCCGGTGCCTGCGCCGAGGACCGACGCAACCCGTCATCGAATGCGCATGCGATATTCCAGCCGCACGGCCGAGGCGTCGTCGACGAGTTGCCTGAGCTCGTGCCCGGTCACGTTTCCGAGGTTCACGCCCTTCTCGGCGCGCGATGCGCCGGAGCTGAACAAACCCGGCACCGGCTGCTTGATGAGTTTGACCGTCGGTTCGCCACTCAGGCCGGCCTGCGTCGCGGCGTAGTCGATCGCTTCGTCGAGGTAGCCGATCGCGTCGACCAGCTTCGCGTCGAGCGCTTCGTCGCCGATGAAGATCGCGCCGTTCGACGCCGCGGCGAGTTGCGCCTCTGTGATCGTATTGTCGGCTGCGGTGCGCCCCTCTTTCACGACGGTGAAGAACGTCTCATACGCATCGTCGACCAGGTTCTCCAAGACGGCGACGGCCTGCTTGCCTTCCTCGGTCAGAGCGCCGTCTTCGTCGTACCACTCGACGAAGAGGTTGTTCGCGTCGTCTTTATTCGGCGACTTATTCGCGATGACCATGTTCATCTCCAGGCCGATCTTCTCGATCATCCCGCCCATCGCCGGCACCTGCGCGAGCACGCCGATGCTCCCGGTGATCCCCGTGCGTTCGCAGAAGATGTAGTCGGCGGGCGCGGCGATGTAATACCCCCCGCTCGCGGCGACGCTGCCGAAACTCGCGACGACCGGCACTTCCGGATGCTTGGCGCGGAAAGACTTGACGGCCCGCCAGATCTGATCGGACGCGGTCACGCCCCCGCCCCCGGACTCGACGCGCAGCACCACCGCCGCGGGCTTGTCTTCTTCGAGGGTGTAAAACGCTTTGCGGGCGTACTCGGCCATGGCCGAATCGATCGGGCCGTTGATCTCGACGACGACGACGCGCTCGCTGTCGCCGGTGGGTTTGAACGTGGGGTTGTACGGCTGCTCGGGGGGCGCGTTGAGGGAGAGTTGGTAGATGATCGCGTTGATCGGGCCGGCGAGGTAGATGTTCGCGACGACGGAGATGAGCAGTCCGACGGCGAGGATGTAGGTGAGAAACTTGCCGATGCCGCGTGAGCCGGAGGGGTGTTGGACGTAGACGGCGGGGACGTAGCCGGGCGGTGGCGGCGGCGGCGTCGAGGTGCCGGTCGGGTCGATCGGGGGTCTCGGCGAGCCGGGCTGATCGGGCGGGGTTGTGTCTGACATCGTGGGTTTCCTTGTGACCGGGCGCGAGCTAGAACATGCTACGCCTAAACGGGGCTCGGGGTTGCGGCGCGGTGCGCTTGAGCGCGGTGGTTCGGCGGTGCGTGCTGGGGTATGATCGACGGATATGGGCCGACACCTGCACATCGATCCGTTCAGCGGGATCGCCGGCGACATGTTCCTCGGGGCCTGCGTGGACCTCGGCGTCGAACTCGACGCGGTGCGCGCGGCGTTGGCGAAGCTGCCCGTTGAACGGCCCTACGAAATCAAGACGAGCCGCGTCTTTCGCCACGGCATCGGCGCGGTCGATCTCAAGGTCAAACTCCTCGACGAGGACAAAGCCAACACCCCGCCCGCCGACGACGTGGTCGGCCATCACAAGCACGGCCATCACCACGATCACGATCATTCGCACGATCACGATCACACCCACGACCATTCGCACGACCACGGCCACGCCCATCACCACCATCATCACCACCACACCGGCTACCGCGAGATCATGGCGATGGTCGACGAACTCGACACGACGCCGCGCGGCCGAGCGCGCGCCGGCAGGGTCGTCACCAAACTCGCCGAGGCCGAGGCCCGCGTGCACGGCAAGACGCTCGAGGACATCCACTTTCACGAGGTCGGCGCCGTCGACTCGATCGTCGATATGCTCGGCTCGGTCGTCGCGATCGAGCTACTCGAAATCGAAACGATCTCGACCGGCCCGCTGCCGATCAGCCGGGGCTTTGTCCGCTGCGACCACGGCGTCATGCCCGTGCCCGCGCCGGCGACCGCGTATCTCATGGCCGGCGTGCCGACCGTCGGCGTCGATCGCACCGGCGAACTCGTCACCCCAACGGGCGCGGCGCTCGTCGCCGGGCTCTGCGACAGCTTCGCCCCCCCGCCGCCGATGACCGTCCTCGAAGTCGGCTACGGCGCGGGCGACCGCGAGAGCGTTCACGTCCCCAACCTCCTGCGACTGTTCACGGGCCGGATCAACCCGCCCGGCTCGATCGGTCCAATCAAAACACAACCCCACCACTAGGCGATACCCTTGGCTAAACGACGACGCGAAACAAAAAAGAAATCCAATAACGGCATCTGGATCGGCACCGGCGTCTCCGCCTGCGTCGTCGTCCTCATCGCCATCGCGCTGTACTTCAAGTTCCAACCCGGCCCGCCCGACAGCCCCAGCGGCGCGATCACCGAAACCAACCTCGCCAAGCAAAACCTCAAGACCAGCGACCTGCCCGACCTCGGAAAAGCGCCCGGCGGAAGCGGGTCTTTCGGCCAACTGCTCGCCGAGATCGCCGGCGCGAAAAACGTCATGCGCTCCGGCGGCTTCGAACAGGAAAAGAAAACCAAGGCCCGCGAGATCACCCAGGCCCTGCACGGCGCCGCCGCGGGTCAACTCGCCGACGGCTTTCTCGACGCGAAGATCCCGCCCAAACGCTTCGAGTCGCCCGACCTTAAGCAAGACCTCCAGGTGCTCGGCAGCGCGGTGCGCATGCAGGTCGATGCGCACCTCGAAGACGTCGAGTTCGACGCGGCGAGGGCGATCGCCGCGTCCTATCTTAAGCTCGGCCAACAGGCCTTCGAAAAGAACACCCGGCTCAAGTCCCGGCAGCGCGGCCTCGCGATGATGCGCAGCGCGCTGAGCACCATGGGACGAATCAACCGCGCCCGCTACGACGACGGCGCGATCGGCGAAGACGAACTCCGCGCCGCGAACGACCAAATCATGGACTGGAACAACGCGATCAAGGACGTCGAGGACGTCTGGAACAGCAAGCTGAAAGTGATCGAGTCGGTCAATCAAGCGGAGCGGATTCCGAACATCGCCGACTTGGTCACCGTCGCCAACGAGGACAAGGACGCGACCTTCCGCGTCTTCGCCGCGCGGCGACTGGGCTATGCGCTCT
>JBMYUK010000046.1:0-1647 GCA_049605275.1 Phycisphaeraceae bacterium | reverse complement strand
GAGGCGATCGAAGCGCTCAAGGCCAGCGGCGAGAAGCCCGTCGCCACGGCCGCGACCGAGGGCGCTTCGATCAAAGACCGCGAAGAGTACCACGAGCTACGCAAGTAACCGGCGATGCAGGTGCTGCTGATAGGCCTGTTCGTCGCGCTCTTCCTGCACGACGCGACCACCGCGAACGAGGTCGTTTCGGACGTCGGCGAGGCGCGTCTGGTCGAGGCGATGCCCGCGGACGTCTGGCCCGGGCTCGGTCCGGGCTGGGTCTTGTCGATCGTGTTGCTGCCCAAGTTCGCTTTCGCCGGGCTGTATCACATGGCGTGCCTGCGTACGCGCCGGCGGCTGGGTACCGAGCGTGGCCAGGCTTCGCTCACTCGGCTCGAAGCGTTGACGACAGCGACGCCGTATCTGCTGCTCGCGCTGTTTCTCGTTGATCTCTCGGCCGGTGCGCTGCGGACGATCCGCGTGCCGCTGACCCACGTCGTCCTGCTTGATGAGTTGGTCGTGATGCTGCCGACGCTGGTGGTCGCGGCGCTGGGGTGGTGGTCGTACTACCCGGTGGATCGGCGTCTGCGCGAGGCGGCGCTGTTTCGCCTGGCCGACGAGGGCCGGCCGCTCTATCCGCTTTTGACACGGGGCGGGTACGTGGCGATGCAGCTTCGGCATCAGTTCGGCGTGCTGTTGTTGCCGCTGCTGTTGGTGTACGGGTGGGCCGAGGCGATGGTGCTGCTCGGGCCGGACCACGGCGGGCCGCTTAGCGCGCGGGCTTCGATGCTGCTCACGCCCGTGGGCGTCGGGGCGGTGTTCGTGTGCTCGCCGCTCATCATCCGCTACGTCTGGCAGACCCGACCGCTCGCGCCCGGCGAGGTGCGCGAGCGGATGCGCGGGCTCTGCGCGATGCATCGCGTGCCGGTGCGCGAGCTGCTCCTCTGGCGAACGAGCGGGCGGATGGTCAACGCCGCGGTCACCGGGCTCTTCGGCCGAGTGCGGTACATCCTGCTCTCCGACGGGCTGCTCGACCGGGTCTCGCCGCGCGAGGTCGAAGCGGTCATGGCCCACGAGATCGCGCACGTCAAGTGTCGGCACATCGTCTGGATGGGTGTCGTGCTCATCACGACCCTGGCGATCACGGAGATCGCCTTGCGCTACGCGATCGAAGCCGGGCTGATCCCCGCGCTCGGCAACGCCGCCATCGCAGCGATCGCGTCGGAGATCGGGATCGATCTGCACGACGCGGAGGTGCAGTTGCTGCTCACCGCGGCGCCGGCGTTCGCGCTGACGCTCGTCGTCTTCGGCTGGGTGTCGCGGCGCATCGAGCGGCAGGCCGACGTTTTCGCTGCCCGACACATGGCGCGCGTGTCCGACGAGCCGGCGTTCGACGCGCTCGGCCGACAGGTCTTCGACGACGCGGCCGTCGACGCGATGGTCCACGCCCTGCAACGCGTCAGCGAGCTCAACCACGCGCCCGTCCATCGCAAGAGCTGGCGGCACGGCTCGATCGCCTGGCGACAAGACCACCTCCGCTCGCTCGTCGGCCGACCCATCGATCGCACGCCGGTCGACCGCGTCCTGACACGCGTCAAGATCGCCTCGCTCGCGGGGGTCACCGACGCGAAAGACCCTGACGAGTTGCTCAAACGCGAAGGGGGCGCC
>JBMYUK010000045.1:0-11066 GCA_049605275.1 Phycisphaeraceae bacterium | reverse complement strand
GGTCTCGAAGATCGGCTTGCGGGCCGAGGACACCAGACCGCTGCGCTTCGGATCGACGCGCGTCGCGCTCTTCGTGTTGTTATCCGCCCACAGGCCGATGCTCGCGTCGATGTGCTCGACCTCGGCCAGGTTCACCGGGTTCACGTATCGAAGCTGGTCGTCGCCGGCGGTCTGCAGAAAAATATCCTGACACGACTCGAGCCCACAACGCAGCAGCGGATGGCCCCCGGCCTTGACGACCGCTTCGTAGATCGCTTCGAGGAGATCGCGGCCCACCGCGTCGCCGTTGATCCGTACGAGTTGTCCGGGCTGAACCTTCACGGAGTAATTCACGAGCACCTCGGCGAGCTTATCTAAGCGCTGGTCACGCATGGGAGTTCCTTAAAAAGGCTTGCAATGATTGATGAAGCGAGATCGTAGACTTTTAGGAGGAATGATGTCTGCGGATGATACGAATTGAAATCGTATGCTGGCCACAGATTAAACCGACGTGCATTGCAAGTGTGGGTTTTTTGTATGCTGCTCGCGACAACGAGCTGACGATCGCGTTGCCCTTTTACCGAGTCATCAGATGAAAAATATTATTCCAAACATTAATTTCTTCACGCTGCTTGGTGCTTGCCTGTTGCTGTTTCTGCCTTGGACGCTGGTACAGTGCAACGGCGAAGCGGTCGGCACGCAAAACGGGTTGCAGGTGGCCTTCGGCGGCTTCTCGTCGAGTCCACGATTCGAATCGATGGCTAACCAAGAGGAATCCGAAGACGAGTCCGACTCAGAGCTTGCGTTTGCCTATCTCACGGTCGCTTCGATCGTTGCGCTTTTGCTCGGCGTCGTGAGCGCAGGGCTGTGCTATTTCAAAAACACAAGATCGACGAAGGAGGCCGGGTTACTCGCCTGCCTCGCCTTCGGGTGTATCTTCGCGCAGACTCTCGTCGGCTCACCGATCGAACGAGAAGTCGCGACGATGTACGAGGACGAGGACCCTGCCGAAGACAACATGGAGCGGGCGATGCGATCAGCCATCAATTTCGACGTGACGTATACGAATTGGTTCTACCTCTACTTGCTCTGTTTGGCCTTACCCGCGGGCCTGTATCTGCGGTCAAAAGTACAGAAAGACAAGACTCCCGCGAATTCAGAATCGACTGTCGATGATCGCTAAACCAACATGTGGCGCAAAATCCCGAAGCGTCAGCGCAGCGCGATGACGCTCGCCATGCGGCCGGTGGATTCGAGTTGGCGTTGGGTGACGTCGCGGCGGTGGCTGAAGAATTCGTCTTCGTGCTCGGCCGTGCATCGGTCGGTCGTGTCGATCCGCTGAGCGCCCAGGCGGTGGAGCTGAGCGTGCGCCGCGGCGCGCAGGTCGACGTGCGGTCGGCCGCCCAGGTCGCGGCGCACGAAGCGCGGGTCGAAGCGCTCGGCCACTTCCTCGCCCACCTCGAAGCGTCGCACGCCGATGCAGGGCCCGATCGCCGCGACGAAGCGCGACTCGAGCGCGTCCACCGCCTCCGCCAAGACGCCCGAGACAAAGCCGCGCCAACCCGCGTGCACCGCCGCGACCGCGCTGCCGTCCGCCGCGGCAAGAAGCACCGGCACGCAGTCGGCCGTGAGGACCCGTGTCACCTGCCCGGCGTCGCGCAGCACGACCGCATCGGCGTCGCACTCCGTCGAAAGGTGTCGGATACCTTTTTCGGGTAGATGCACCGCGTGGCCGTGGACCTGGCGCGTGCGGACCCACTCCCGGCCGGCGAGGTCGAGCACTTGTGCGATCCCGGCGTCGTCGCCGAGACGCGTGCCGAAGGCGTGAGGGATGTCGAGCGCATCCAGCACCGGCGAGCGATACACGACCACCCCTTCGTGTTCCCAACGGTAGAGCATCATTTCATCATAAACACAAACCCCCGCAAAACGTAGCGGTCGCTACACGCCGCGGCGGTTGCGCGACGGCTTTAGTCTTTGTTGAGATCCGCCTTCAGCGTCTGCGCGATCGCGACCTCGGCGAGCTTGATCGTCGCGTGGTCCATGTCGTGCATCGCCTGCTGGAACGCGTCCGCATCGACCTGCTCATCCGGCGAATCGATCATCGCCCGGACGGTCGCGAGGTGGGCTTCGATCTCGGCGCGGTAGGCATCGTCGATATCGCTGCCGACGCGGTCGAGCTGCTTGCGGATGTTGCGGATGTCGAGCTTCGCGTTCAGCCGCAGGTCGATCAGGCGGTGAGCGTTCATGTCGGCCTTGGCGTGTTGGAACGACTCGCGCTCGATGGCTTCGACTTCATCACGCGTGAGGCCGTGGTTGGGCACGACCTGCGTCCGCGCGCGTCGGCCGCTGCGTGCTTCGGTCGCGGTGACGGTCAAGACCCCGTTGGCATCGACGACGAACGTGACGTCGAGCTTCGGCAAGCCCGCGGGCATCGGCGGGATCCCGGTCAACTCGAACGAGCCGAGCAAGCGGCAGTCCTGCACGAGCTCGCGCTCGCCCTGGTACACGTTGATCGCGATCTTCGTCTGCCCGTCCGCGTAGGTCGAAAACATTTCGCTCGCGCGCGCGGGGATCGTGCTGTTGGCCGTGATGAGCTTCGCCACCGCGCCGCCCATCGTTTCGATCCCCAAGGACAGCGGGATGACATCCAACAGCAGTCCGCCGCGTTGCACGCCCGCCAGCCGAGCCGCCTGCACGCTCGCGCCCAGCGCGACGACCTCGTCCGGGTCGAGCGCCGTGTACGGCTCGGCCTCGAAGAACGCGCCCACTGCCTCGACGACCATCGGCATCCGCGTCGACCCGCCGACCAGCACGACGCGGTCGATGTCGCCCACCGTCAGGTTCGCGCCGCGCAGCGCCCGCCGGCACGCCTCCATCGTCCGCTCGACCCAGGGCTTGGCGAGCGCTTCGAGTTCGTCGCGCGTCAGCGTGCGCCGATAGACGCTGCCCTCGCCCAGGTCGATCTCGATGTCGGCCGAGGCTTCGCTGGAGAGTTTGATCTTGGTCGCCTCGGCGAAGTTGCGGAGCGCCTGCTGCGTCGCCGGGGGGAACTGCAGGGACTCGCCAAACCGCTCGCGCACCTCGCGCATGACCAGTTGGATGATCATCTGGTCGACGTCGTCGCCGCCGAGGTGCGTGTCCCCGGCCGTCGAGAGCACCTGGTCCACCGCGCCGGACTCGGTTTCTTCCAGGCGGAGGATCGAGATGTCGAACGTGCCGCCGCCGAGGTCGTAGACGGCGATGGTTTGGGAGCGGGTGTCGGGTGTTGGGGATTGGGTGTTGGGGGGTTGCGTATCGGAAGTGCAGGCCGCGGGGTTGAGCTTGGTGTTGAGCGTGACGGCCTTGCCGTCGTTCGAACGGTGCTTGACCGATGACTTCGCACCCCCGCCCAGGCCATAGGCCAACGCCGCGGCCGTGGGCTCGTTGACCATGCGAACGACCTCGAGCCCGGCGAGGCGACCGGCGTCGCGCGTGGCTTGCCGCTGCGCGTCATCGAAGTAAGCCGGCACCGTGACCACGGCCCGATGCACCGGACGACCCAGCGCCGCCTCAGCCCGGCGCTTCAACTCGACCAGGATCATCGCGCTGATCGCCTGCGGACTGATCACGTGACCGCCGACCCGCACGCGAGCTGTATTCTGCTCGCCTTCGACCACGGGATACGGCAACTGCGACAACTCGTCGCGAACGTCCTCGATGCCTCGGCCCATCAAACGCTTCACGCTGTGGATCGTCCGCTCGGGAAACTCGATCGCCGACGCCCGAGCTTCGTGACCGATCGCCTCGGCCCGGCCATCCGCTTCGCGAAGCCGCACCACGCTCGGCAGGATCGCCCGGCCCTGCGCATCGCCCAACACCCTCGGCCCCTTCGCGTCGCAATACGCAACCAGCGAGTTGGTCGTGCCCAGATCGATGCCGACGATCGGGTCGTCGCTTTCCGTGTGCTCAACGTTGGTTGGCTTGTCATTCATGCAGCAGGTAGTTTAGGCGGCATCATGTACGAGATCACCGTCGAGTCCGTCTTCGCCGCCGCCCACGCCATCCGCCTGCCCGACGGCTCGCTCGAACCCGCCCACGGCCACAACTGGCCCGTCACCCTCACCGTCCGCGCCGATCGACTCGACGACATCGAAACCGTCTGCGACTTCCACCTCCTCCAAGATCTGCTCGACCGAGCCCTCGCGCCCTGGCAGAACAACGACCTCAACCGCTGCGAACCCTTCGCCGACGCCGCCGGTGAACTCAAGGTCAACCCGACTGCCGAGCGCGTCGCCCGCGCGATCTCCGACAAGGTCTTCCCGAGCCTGCCCGAGTCGTGCACACTCGTCTCGGTCCGCGTCGGCGAAGCCCCCGGCTGCACCGCGAGCTACTACCCGCATCGCGAAGACGCATGAATCCGCTCCGGTCGCCGACCAAGTCATCGCATCGTATTTCGAAACGGCGCGATTGGATCGGGATCATGTCATCAGACTCGCTTCGATCGCGAGTCCGGGGCCGAAGCCGAGCGCGATCCACGGCTTGGGTAATCGGTCTCGCATCATCGCACTCATAATGAACAGCACGGTCGGCGAAGACATGTTGCCGAAGTCGCGGAGGATGTCGCGGGAGACCTGCAAGGCCTCGGGCTTGAGGCCCATCGCGGCCTGGACCGCGTCGATGATCCTGGGCCCGCCGGGGTGAACCGCCCACGCCTCGATGTCGCGCGGGTCGAGGTCGTGTTTGGATAGCCACGCCGACAGCGACGGAGCGAGCGACCGCTGAATGGTGTCGGGGACCTGCGGATCCAGACGCATGCGAAAGCCGTGGTCCGTGATCCGCCACGACATCATGTCGCGGGTGCCCGGGAGGTGCTCGGCATGAAACGACCGAGCGCAAGGCCCGGGTTCGGACGCATCGCGACGGCCCGCCACGAGCGCCGCGGAACCGTCGGCAAAGAGGGCGTTGGCGACGGCGTCCTGCGGGTCGGTTCCGTATTGAAAATGCAGCGAGCAGAGTTCGGTGCAGCAGACAAGGACGCGCTCGCCCGGATCGGCGTGGATCAATCCGTCGGCGACACGCATCGCATTGATCGCCGCGTGGCATCCCATGAAACCGATGTGCGTTCGGCCGACGTCGGGACGCAACCCCAGCGACTGAATCAGGCCCGCGTCCTGCCCCGGCGCGACGAGCCCGGTGCACGAGACGGTGATGAGTTGCGCGATCGCCTCGGGCGGGGTCGCGCTATCGCGCAGCGCAGCGTGGCAGGCCTCGACGGACAGGCCCGTCGCGTGTGTTTCGTACCGCTGCATCCGCGCGTGGGTGGTGGGCCCTTGGGGGTGCGCCGGCGTGTAGAAGTTCAGCAGTTCGTCGATCGGAGCCCGGCCTGTGTCCGCGGGACAAGCAAGGACACTGTGGCGCTTGAGTACCTTCGATCGCCGGTAGATGCGCGTGAGCTTGGCCCGGTCCGCCTCGGTGTCGGCGTTGTAGCGCAACGCGACGTCGAGCAACTCGGTTTGATCGATCGGCTGTCCCGGCGACGCCAGCCCGATGCCTCGGATCTGCATCATGGCGCGGCGAACTCCTCGGGGCCCAACGCGGGTGTCGAGGCCGTCGCAGGCGTCGGACGAAACAGCGGCGGCAGCAGCGGTCGCGCGGCCGCCTGCCTGGCCGATGTCGGCAGCAGGCTCGCCAGCCCGATCATCGAGCCGAGGAGCCTGGGCCTTCGCAAGAGCTGCGCGAAGAGCTTGCAGCGCCATTGCCGTTGTTCGACAGCCCGCCGATACGCGTGCTGCCATGCGGTGCCATGTCGGTCGTCCCATGTCGCCGCCGCTCGCACCGCGATCGGCTGCAGGGCTCGGGCCGAGCGCATCGCCCAGGCCATGCCCTCGCCGGTAAACGGTTCGACGTAGCCGGCGCTGTCGCCGAGGAAGAAGACGCGTGGCAACCATCGCGTCTGTCGCCCGCCGGTGAGCGGCGCGGTCGCCCGCCAAGCCAGGTCTTGAAGCGTCGTCGATCGTAGGCTCGGATGCTTCGCGATCGCCTCGACAGCGCCGGCCGGTCCGCGGTGAGCCTTGACCCAAGCGGGCGTCATCGCCGCGGCGATATCGAGCGATCCGTCTTCGAGGACGACCGTGCCGACGTATCCGCCCGGGCCGCAGTGCATCGCGACCTCGCCGCGGCAGACGGCGTGTTGGCCCGCGGGCAGCTGCGCGCCGTAGCCGCGCAGCGAATTCGGTTTCGTCGTGCGCCGTGCGCCTTCGATACCCGCCACGCAGGAACCCGCCAGACCGTCGGCGACGAGTACGATCTTCGCGTTCATTACGCCCCGTCGTTGTCCGAGAGTCGGGCTCGAGCACTCGACGGGGACGCGCGCCTCGCTCGGTTCGGGGACGCGGTTGATCCGGGCTGTCGTCTGATCGATGACCCGACATCCCGCCTCGGCCGCGGCGTCGTGCAGCAGGCCGTCCAGCGTGTAGCGCGACACCGCGAGCCCGCCTTGACTATTCACTCGCACCGACTTGTTCTCGCTGCGAATCTCGATGCGATCGATCGGTGTCGCGCCGGCCCGCCTGAGCGCCGAGTTCAGGCCCAGGCACTCCAACATGCGCACGGCATCGGCGTTCAGGCAGCAGCCGCATACCTTGTGTCGCGGGAACGCGGCACGATCGACCAGCGCCACGCCGAGCCCTTCGCGCGCCAGGCCGATCGCCGCGGTCGACCCCGCGACGCCCGCCCCGATCACCACGACATCGATATCGGCGCCGCCCATCACGACCGGCTCCACACGAGCAGCTGACGCATCGGCCAGGACGATTCGATCGCGGCGTCGTTCATCCCGGCCTCGCTCGCCAGGCGCGATAACTCGCTCCGAGTCAACGCGGCTCGCACCGACCGCGGGCCGTCGACGTGGACCACCCCGCTGCGCGACAGCAAGCGAACGCCCGCGAGCGTCACGCCGTAGGCAAAGCCGCTTCGCACGAGGTCGCTGATCACGACGCACTTCGCCTGCCGCAGCCGCCCGAGCAACTCGACGATCTGCGCATCGTCAAGGTGATGAAGAAACAAAGCGTTCACGACGGCATCATAGCCCTGCGGTTCGAGGTCGCCGAGCGCGTCGGCCCGAAAGAAGTGCGCTTCAACACCACGGCGCTCGGCAAGGCGACGGGCAAACACAACAGAGCGCTCGCTGATATCGCAACCCAACACCCGCCAGGGCAGGCCGTCACGCTGCGCAAGCCGCGCGAGGCGGATCGTGTTGTCCCCGTCGCCGCACGCGACGTCGAGGATGCGCCTTGGCTGGTCCCGGTCGTCGCCCATGAGTTCGCGCAAGCGCTTAAATAGTGTCTGCGGCGTTCGGGAGACGGCGTTGATTCGCCTCAGGCCCCGCAGGGCCCGCGCGTGCTCCGCCTTCGGCAGCGACGGGTCGTCCATCAACTCGCCGACCCGATCGCGCCGTTTCAAATTCGGCCAGACCACAGGCATCGCCGGATTGTGACGCGCCCGTGCCACCCGTGCCACCGCGACGCGGCTTCGACGCTTCACTACGTCGGCAACCAGGCCCAGAGCGACGGCCGACCCACGTTGCAATGAACCGAGCGCGTCAGCAGACTCCCCCCGCCGAGGCCCAGGTACACCGCCGTCCGCGCGATATCCCAATAAGCGATGCGCGACTCGCCCTCAGGATCCCAGCGATTCGAGACGCTCGGCACCGGGTGGAAGATCGATTCGACCCAACCCGGGCGACGCGGCTCGGCATCCTGCAACCGATCCAACGCCTCGGCGACCTCGTTCAAACGACTCGACTCGGTGCCCTCGGCGACCATCGCGCGATCGACCTGAACGACCGCGCGGCGCGAGAGCGTCGGCAAAAGAAGTAGACCCGCGAACGACCAGAGCGTGAACCACAGCATCGTCTCGACCACGCCCGCGCCCGTCCCCGCGGCATCCGCACCGGCGAGCAGCAACGACAGCAGCAAGCCAACCGCGGAAAAGACGAACGCGCCAATCCGCCCCGCGCGCCACGCACCCGAGGCGATGATCCATCGCCGCCGCCGGATCGCCAATTGAAATTGCTCGTCGGTGAGCGTGCTCCGCCACGCGGCGGGGAGGACGTTCGTCTTCGGTTTGATCAAGCCGGTGATCCCGCCGGTGAATCCTTCGTCGCCGCTTTCGAGAAGCTCGAGATCGGTCGTATCCCGGATCGTGGTCGCCGGCCGCAGCTTGGCCAAAAGGTGAGCCGTCACGCCGCGCCCCGAGGCGAGGACGAGGAGCCAGCAAAGCCCCGCGACGAATGCGCCGGCGATGCCGCCGAACCTGCCGCCGAGGTAGAGGATCGCCGCGCTGCACAGCAGGATCGCGGTATGCACGACCACGCCGCGGGCCAGACCTTTCGCGTAGGCAGCGGGGTTCGGCGCCGCTCTGCCGAACCGCTTCGGAACCCGGTAGCCCCCGAGCCAGTCGAACGGCAATTGCACGACGACATACCCAACGAGCAGGAGCGCGACGATTGCGGCGTCGCCCGCTATGCCCTCCGGCAGTCGCTGGCCGATCGACTCAACGACGCCCGATGCGAGACCCGCGACGCTGACGACGACCCAAAGCCCCACGCCGCTAATGCCCAGACGCAGGCGCGCTCGGCCGTAGCCGTTGTCATGCCCCGCCGCGTCGGGTTGCAGCCGGACGGCATCAATGACCGCGCTATTCGATATCGCATCGTCTGGCATCACGAACACTCTATGCAGCCGACACGCGTATGGATCGTTCTATCTGCCGCCGAGCCCGACAAAGCCAGGCCGAGCGATCGACCGCCGCGCCAGCCCCGCTGCTCGATCGACTTGTGCTGGCCACCGAAAGCAAAACGCAACACGCCGCCGACGCCGTATCAATCGACGCCCACCCCGGAGCATCGATGACCAGCAACCGACCGACGGATCGCAAGAGAGAAGCGGACAGGGCGGGATTCGAACCCGCGGTAGCGGTGATACCACTACGACGATTTAGCAAACCGTTGCCTTCAGCCGCTCGGCCACCTGTCCGGCAAGGTCGGGACTTGCCCGAGGATACGATTGTATCAGGGTCGCCGCGGGCGGCAAGACACGCCTAATTCGGGGCCAGGGCGATCGCATCTGCCATGAAAGGTGGGGCCGATGCCGACGAGGATGTACCATGAATCCATTGATCGGCCGAGGTTGTTTTCGAAAGGCAGACGATGAAACGACGCGAATTCCTGGCTTGCTTAGCCGCGACGCTCGGGGCCCCCGCGATGGCGTGGTCGAATGAACTAGCTCGCACCACGCGCATCGACGACTGGGACACAGCGCACGACCGCGTGTTCCTCGGCGGCAACGTCTGGGCCAACCCGATGGAGGACTGGCGAATCGACGGCGGCTGGGCGGCGTGCCAGACGTCGGGTTCGCGTCGGAATATTCAGTCGCTGGTCTATCGATTGGGCGACGCGACCAAGCCGTTCACGATGTCGGTGGACGTGCACCGGCCGGGCGACAGCAAGGCGTCGGGCGGCGCGGGTTTTCGGATCGGCGTGAAAGCGGACATCGACGACTACCGCGCGGCATGCTTCGCGGCCAACGGCTACCGGGCCGGGGTCATGGGAAGCGATTCGCTGGTGATCGCGCAGAAGACCCAGCAACTCGCCAAGCCCCTGCCCGCGCACGTCGCGCTGATCCTGGTCGGTCAGGCCCAGGGCGAACAGACGCGGCTGACCCTGACCGCGCTCGACGGCAAGACGGGGCGTTCGCTCGGCAGCATGACGCACGTGCTGGATTGCCAAATGCTCGAAGGCAACATCAGCCTCGAGAGCCAGTTCACCGGGCCAGCGAGACGAGCGAAATCGCCGGGGTATCGCTTCCGCGATTGGCGGGTGTCCGGCGACGCGTTTTCGGATCACCCCGAGCGCGCGTTCGGCCCGATCATGTGGTCGATGTACTCGCTCAGCGACAATCGCAGCGACGAAGGCTTCGTGATGAAACTCACGGCGTTGCTTGCGCCGCTGGGTGAGAAGGACAATAAGTCGGTTGCGTTGGATGTGAAACGCGATGGGGCGTGGGAGCGTGTCGGCTTGGCCGATCTGGATACGGATGCGTGGACCGCGTCGTTCCGGGTTCCGAATTGGGACGCGACGAAGGCCGTGTCCTACCGCGTGGTCTACGTCGAGGCGCGCGGTGAGAACTCCATCGCGGTGACACGGCACGAGTGGTCGGGCACGATCCGCGCAAATCCTCAGGGTCGGCCGCTGCGCATCGGGGCGCTGACCTGTCAGAACGCGGTCGGCTTCCCGTATCAGCCCGTGGCCGACAACCTCGTCAAGCTCGACCCCGACCTGCTCTTTTTCTCCGGCGACCAACTCTACGAGGCCCACGGCGGGTTCGGCGTGATCC
This sequence comes from Phycisphaeraceae bacterium, assembly GCA_049605275.1. Classification (GTDB taxonomy): domain Bacteria; phylum Planctomycetota; class Phycisphaerae; order Phycisphaerales; family Phycisphaeraceae; genus JAHQVV01. The sequence goes on along the minus strand of JBMYUK010000045.1, from coordinate 711 downwards.
GAGACGACGCGGACCCGGCCATCCTCAACTACCTGCGCAAGTACTACATGTTCGGCTGGGCGTTCCGCGAGGCCATGGCTAATGCCCCAACCATCGTCCTACCCGACGACCACGACGTATTCCACGGCAACATCTGGGGCGAAGCGGGTAAGCCCTTCGACAAAGCCTCCAACAGCACCTCGTCCAGCGGCGGCTACCGCCAGCCCGCGAAGATGGTCAACGTCGTCCACAAGACCAGCTGCTCGCACCACCCCGACTTCGCCGACCCGACCCCGGTCAAGCAGGATATCAGCGTCTACTTCGGCGACATGGTGTACGGCGGGGTCGGCTTCGCGATCCTCGCCGATCGGCAGTGGAAGTCCGAGCCCGAGAAGTCCGGCAACCAAAGCAAACGCGTCGACCACGTCACCGATCCCAAGTTCGATACGACGACGTTCGACAAAGAAGGCCTGGTCCTCCTCGGCGAGCGGCAGGAACGATTCCTCGAGCGCTGGGCAAGCGACTGGCGCGGGCACACGATGAAGGTCGTCCTGAGTCAGACGATCTTCGCCGGCGCCGCGACGCACCACGGCGGCTACGGCGGGTACCTGGTCGCGGACCTCGACTCGGGCTCGTGGCCGCAGACCCCGCGCAACCGCGCGATCGATCTGATTCGCCCGGCCATGCCGCTGCACATCTGCGGCGACCAGCACCTGGCCAGCGCCGTGCAGT
>JBMYUK010000044.1:4407-11108 GCA_049605275.1 Phycisphaeraceae bacterium | reverse complement strand
GGCGGCGAAGAACGCTATACACGCTGGTACCCCAAGGTCCGCGACGCCCTCATCGGCCTGCAAAAAACCGACGGCTCGTGGGTCGAAAAAGAAGACGATTACCCCCACAAAACCGCCATGGCAATCATCATCCTCGGCACACCCAACCGATATATCCCGGTCTACCAACGTTAGACAAGTCGTCTACGCCGACTCGCATCAGAACGATTGCACTCAAAGGAACACACCATGCCCGCGAAACGCTCCGATCACAAATGGTTTACTCCGATTTTTGTTATAGGCTTGCTGATTCTCTTGTCCAGCCCGGCGACCGCCGCTCGCAATAAGATGCCGGAACCCGAGTTGGTCGCGGTGGGCGAGCAGATCCGGGCCGACTACGCCGAGATGCTCGAGACCCTGAGCGCAAAGGTCATCGAGAAGCTGCCCAGCATCAACAACGCCAATAAGACCGCGTTCCTTCAAGCGCGCGAGGTGCTCGAAGGGCTCGAACGCCCCGGCGAAGACGCGGACGCCAAAGCGTTTCACGACTATCAAAGTGCGCTCGCCGAAGCCGAGGCCAATGCGCTCGCCGCCGCGCGAACGGTCCTGGCTGAGGCGAAAGACACGCTGAACGACGCATCGCTCGATCCGATGCTGCTCCGCGTCGCGATTCTCCGCCACGGCACGCCGGCCGGCCTCGCGGAGTTCGCGCAGCAGAGTCCCGAACACAAGTCGTTGATCGACGACCTCCTGGCCGACGAGACGCTGATGAAGCAGGTGCTCATGGCCGGGGGTGCCAACGGCGGCGAGTACGGCGAAGCCATGGAGGTCTACGCCGCCATCCTCAACGCCAGCGAGCGAGCCCGCGAGCGCGGCAGCGTCTTCCAACGCCTCGCGCTCGGCACCGCGCTGCATCAGCCCTGGCTCAACAGCAGCGCCAAGCAATCAATCGCGGCCGGCAACAGCATCAACGCCCCGATCTTCATCGACCACCAAACGCCGGAGGGCCAGGTCGCCCGCTATCTCCACTACGAAAAAGCCTACCTCGACGGCGAACTCGACCCCGCCTTCGAGAACTTCAGCGCATGGGAATTCCGCTACGTCACCAACGATCCTTACACCAACGCCGAGTTGGCCTGGGGTCGTGAGATGCTTCGCAACTTCCGCCCCGACCACATCACCAACCCCGACTACAGCTGGCGTTACGTTGGCATGGTGCGTAGCGATTTCCCCTACTGCAGCACGCGACACGACCCGTCGCTGGGTATGCCGCAGCAACAGGCGCTCGCGCTCGGTGGGGTCTGCGGCAAGCGCGCCTTCTTCGGCCGATTCATCACCCGCGCGTTCGGCATCCCCGCGCGACGCTCGAGCCAGACCGGACACGCGGCCATGAATATGTGGACGCCCGACGGCTGGGTCGTTCGCCTGGGCGCGTGGTGGACCATGAACTGGTGCGGCTCGTGGCGCGGCATCGATTTCTATCTCGAGTCGCAAGCCCGCAGAGACGAAGCCGGCTTCATGCAGGTCCGCCGAGCCGAATGGATCAGCGACGCGCTCGGCGAAGAGGACGTCAGCATGTGGAACTACGGCGAGGGCGGCGGCTTCTGGGAAGGCCTAGCGCACTTCAAGAAACGTGCGATCGTCCAGGACGCACAGATCGAACAGAAGGCAGAGGAAATCGAACTCGCCGCGCTCTCCGCCGAAGAAGCGCGACTCCGCGGCGAGTCCAACGAGATCTTCAACGGCACCGAGATCGAGGAGATCGAGATCGCCGACGAACTCAAGGCGATCACCGTGTCCGATGACGGCGTCATCACCGTCCCGGCCGTCGCCTGCACGAGCCCGAAGAACAATACCGACAAGATCAGGTTCCTCACCGATCTCGAAGGCGGCATGCAACTGCACTACAAACGCGTCGGCAACCGTCCTGAGATCCTGCGCTACAACATCGAGGCACCGAAGGCCGGCAAATACGCGTTGAGTATGCTCGTCTCCACGGTTTCGCACGAAGGTATGGAAACGACCTACCGCATCAATCGGCGCACGATGGTCAATCCGACCTTCCCCTACACCAAGGGCGCCTGGGAATACAGCGAACCCGAGGTCATCGAACTGCGCGAAGGCCGTAACTCGGTGCAGATCACGCTCCGCGCACCGAACCGCGGAATCAGCATCAAGTCCCTGAAACTCACACCCATCGATTGATCGAACGCGCTCACTACGACAAGGATCGGTTGCGATGAAAATCATCTCCACGCCCAGCGTCTTCGCTTTGTTATTGATGATTGGGGTGCTGATCGCTGGCTCGGATGCCGCGGTAGCGCAACAGTCGGTAGGCGTTCCGAACGAGATCGCCGAGATGGAAGCGAAACTCGCGGAGGCGGGCGAGGCGTCTTCGTCTGCGCGTAAGAAACTCGCGCTGCGCCGGATCATCCGGGAAGGCGAAGGCCTTCTCGACGCGGCCACGACCGAGTCGAAGCGGTACCAAGTCTTAGATGTCCTGTTCCGCACGCAGCAGCAACTGGTCACGATCGACGGCAGCGATGCGAACCGCGCGATGCTCCTCGGGATCGCCGAACAACTCGCCGCTGCGCCCAACGCCTACGCCGCGCTGCGGCTGGATGCGGACTTACTGCTGTCGCAGGTCAGCCTCGCCAAGGCCGGCGCAGATTTGCAATCACGAGGCGACGCGCTCAAGCCGTTTGTCGAACGCTACTACGACACCGATGTCGAGTCGAAGGTCATCAAGATCGCGATGCTCATGGCGCTAGAGTACGGCGATGCCACGCTGATCCAGCACCTGCGCGAAGTCATCGCGGAGCGCATCCCGGGTGATCTGGAGATGATCAACTTCATGCGCGACAACCTCGGCGGGCAGGTCTTCGGCGCGCCGTTCGTCGGGCGATTCGAGACCTCTGACGGCAAAACCGCGTTGTACCCGATGGACGCGCTCGGCAAGACGACCGCGCTCTATTTTTGGACCAAGGAAGGCGACGGCATCGAACAACTCCGGGAGATCGCCAAGGGCTGGGCAGCCGTCACCGCCGACGCCGATCGCAACGCGCCGATCCGCTATCAGTTCGTCAGCTTCAACCTGGACGGCTTGCCCGATGCCGGCGAGAGCATCCTCCGCGAAGTTGGTCTCGATTGGCCTGCGATGCATCTGCCCGGCGGCCCCGAGCACCCGATCTATAAAACGTATGTCCGACACACCCCCAAACTCCTGACGATGACGCCCGCCGGCTACACCGCCATGGTCATGAGCGGCTCGACGCGCGTGAAGCCCGGCGGATGGGAACGCGCGTTCGGCTCGGGTCTGAGCCGTTCGTGGTCGCGCGAGGACTACAGCGTGCAAATGCAATCTCTGCTCACCGGTGAGTTCGCGGTGATTGATCCCGTCGGCGCGTTTGACCCCGCTAATCCGCCCGAGTGGAAGGCTGTCCATGGCGAGTCTAGCGACACGACGAAGCGGCTGAACCGCTCCGCCGCCTCGGTCCCCGAAGCGACGCTGCACGCGATTCAGGCTTGCTTCGTCCCGCCGCCCGCGCGTTATAGGCTGTTTTATCAGCAACTGCTGGACAACTTTGCCAAGGCGGAAACACTCTGTCGCCAGGCGATCGAGACGCACTCGGCCGCAGACGATCTGTGGATCGTCCGCAATCGCCGGATCGTCGCGCTCATGGGGCTTTGGAAGATCGAAGGCAAGCGCGAACACTTCGATGCCGCGGTTCGCGAAGCAGCCGCTGCGATCGAAGCGGGCTACCCGCCCGGGACCGATGTCCTCGCACGCTTCTGTATCGCACGCGACTCACTGCGCGCGGAGAACGCCGAGCGGCGCAGCATCATCGCCGACTTTGTTCAAGGCCCGGACGACGGGTCCCTGTCTGCGACCGTTTATGCCTTGGCCTCGATACTCGCGCTCGACATCGGCGACCGCCCGCTCCACGAAACATACCGCCGACTCAGCCTGGATACATATTCAAACCATCCCTCGGCCTGGACCGCGCACACGCTGTTCCTGGACCGCTACCACCGCCACTGGCTTTACCACCCGCCCTTCACCGCCGGCTGGACCTTCGGTCGACGTATGAGCTACTTCTTCTCGATCGGCGAAGACGAGGACGCCAATCGCACCGTCAACACCACGCTCAACACCCTGGACCGCAAGCCCTTCCGCATCCCCGAAGACCTCGGCGGAAAATACACTCTCGTCGAGTTTGTCACGGAGGGTCAAGACACTCCCTGGCTGCGTCGCCACGGCGCGTTCCTGCAAGACCGTCCGCTCGATGACATCAATGTTCTCTACGTCGTGTTGGGGCAAGACGCTGCTGAGCTCCAGCAAGCGCACGAAGCACACAACCAAAAAGAGATCAGTCGCAACCGAAAGCCCGACCCCGCGACGATCCTCACCCTGCCCGGCGGCCTGGATCACCCGCTCGTCCGACAACTCGGCATCGTCCCGCCCGATGAAGGCAAGCGGCAAGGCTCGAGCGTCGCCTTTCTCCGTACAGACGGCAGCGTCGCCGCATTCAAGTCGACGATGACCGGCGGCAAGGGAAACATGGCACAGAATATGGTCCATCGCTACGACGAGCACGCCGTAGACCAAGCCCTCGCCGACGGCGACCTCGAAGAAGCCAAACGCATCGCCTTCGCACACGCCCCGATCGAACAGATCAAGCCAGAAGGTGCACCTCGAAACTGGCGTCCCAAAAAGATCTCGCACACCCACCTCCGTGCGCGTGCGAAGGTGTACATGGCGATGGAACAGTGGCAGCAAGCCGCAGAGGACATCGAAGCGGTATATCTCGAGGTGTTCAAGACCGCGGGATCGCTGAGCATGAATACTGAAGAACTCCTAGAGACCGAAAAACTGCGCGACGCGATCGCCGAGCGACTCGATTCAGAGTGAGCGGATGGCCATCGATTGATCGCGATCGCTTCGGCCGTACATCGACCGGCTCTGCACGTGCTACCGCAGTGGGATCGAGTCTCCGATGCTGGACAACACCTTGCAATGATGTGGCGATGCGGCGCGTTGCCACTCGACATATCGAACACCGCTGGCTAATTGCAGCGTCGCTTGATAGCCGCTGACAGAACGTCTTGAATCGACTCATACGATGCGCTTGACGCCGCGTAGAAAAAGCAACTGCAGACGAAGAATCCGATGATCATAAAGCAATTCCCTATCACGCTAACGTTCCTACTCGCAGTCACGCTGCTGGCCGGATGCCAGCCCCAGCCTGTTGGCCCGCGCTTTGTCGACCCTGTTCCCGCTTCGCCCAGCACAACCGTGCCGGACAAGATCCGCGACAAGTATTGGCACGGCCAATTCGAGCGCGTCAATAAAGAAGTCGCCGCCGCCGACAGCGTCAAGGTCGTCTTCTTCGGAGACTCGATCACGAAGGCCTGGTCCATGATGAACGCACCCGGCAAAGCGGTTTGGCAAGACCGTTTCGCTCGATACAACCCTATCAACATGGGCAACTCCGGCGACATCACGCCGGTCATGCTCTACCGCGCCCGCAACGGCAACCTCGACTTCCCCAAAGGCCAACAACCCCGCGTCGCCGTGCTGCTCTGCGGCACCAATAACTTCGTCGTCAGCCAGAGCGACGGCGGCAAGGTCAAGTGGGACCTCGGCCCTAACGCCCCGCCCAACGAAGTCGCTCACGGCGTCATCGCCGTCGCACAGGCCTTCCGCAATAAACTCCCCACCACCCGCCTCATCGTCCTGGCTATCCTTCCCGTCAAACAGCCCGCGAAGTGGGATAAGGTCAAAGAAACCAACCGCATCCTCGCCGGCTACCACTACCCCGAGGACCAGGTCGTCTTCCTCGACCTCGCCGACCGATTCACCAATCCCGACGGAACGATCAAACCCGACCTCTACACCGATGGCACGCACCTGACCGCCCATGGCTACACCGTCATCGCCGACGCGATCCAGCCAGAGATCGACCGGCTCATCGCGCTGGGTCCGATCAGAACAGCCCGGTGATTCAATTCAGGCACGACGTCGCGACCACGCCCATCGTTGGCACCAAGGTCGCGATCAAGGACGCGACGATGGAGACCTCAACAAGTAGCTCGATACTATGAGCGTGTTTCACTTCGAACTTGAATCCGCCGAACACCCCGGTTACCATAAATTTTATGAAAATTCAATCCCCCTTCAAGACGCTCGTTCATTCATGTTTCGGCCTTTTCATCTTCCTCGCGTTAGGCGCGTGCAGCAACGAAGACAGCGACGGCGATACGAGCACCACTGAGCCCGCCGATCAGGCTGACCAAATCGAGATCGCCGGCACTTACAACGGTCGGCTCAAAATCGAAAACGACCAAGGCAACATCTCAGCTGACGATCCACGGCGCGTCACGATCACCAAGACCGCAGAAGGCGGCCTGAACATCGAGATTTTTAAGGACCACGATTACTGGGACGACTTGGTCTTCTCCGCCACGACGACCTCGGACACTGAATTCAATGCCGAGCAGGTCGCATGGACCGGCTTCACCTTCGACGTAGCCGGCAGCATCAGCGGCAAAGAATTGACCATGACCTTTACCAATGGGGCCAAGGGCTCCTACGTCGGACGGAAGTAAGAAAAAGGATCAGTTCCGGGTAGAAGCAAGAAGAAATAAAGTGGATTCATTTCCGCTCTATCTTTATCAGCTCCGTGAATCCCGCCGACTATTTTCTCGCGATTGATGACGCC
>JBMYUK010000044.1:0-4396 GCA_049605275.1 Phycisphaeraceae bacterium | reverse complement strand
ATCGCAATATATTGATGTATTGTCACACGAGCTTCTCAGGAACCGCTTTTCATGGTCGTCTACGTCATCATTGCAGTGGTCGTACTCGTTCTCGGCGGGGTCGCCGCGTATTTCATCGCCCGGTACATGAAGGGCAATCTGACGCTCGAGCTATCACGCGACTCGGCCAGCTCCGAACAAACGCTCTCCGGCACACTCACCGTTGAGGCGAAGAAAGAAATCCACGGGCTATTGAAGGTTTCATTGGTCGGCCGAGAGAAGCGTACCCGACGCAAGTCGAATGGCGACAAGGACACCGATTGGGTCGAGGTCTACCGTTTCGATCAAGTCATCGAAGAAACCCGTGGTTTTGAGGCAGGCTTCCGAGAGGTGTACGCCTTCGAACTGCTCGCGCCGACAACGGCAGAAGTCCGCTCCCGCGGCGCTGCGTTGAAGAATATGGCGGCGAGTGCGGGCGACGGCGCAATGGGGTCTGTGCTGAAAGCCGCGGCGGGAGCGGCGAGTGTCATGGGCGGTCGGATTTACTGGCACGTCGAAGCCCGACTCGACGCCAAAGGTGTTGACCTATATTCAAAACAAAAATGCCATGTCAATCTTCAAGGCTAGGCTTAAAGTGCGGGCCTTTGAACACAAGAGGCGGAACGGTAGAACGCTGTCTCGGGATTCGATTGCACTTTAGGGGATTCTGACCAAATCAGACAAAAGTAAAAGCCCGCATCACCTCGATTCACGAGGAAATACGGGCTGAGGGGGGATGGAGCCGGGGGGAGTCGAACCCCCGTCCCGATACAGTCGGCTCTGGGCTTCTACACGCGTAGTCATACATGGTGTCTCGTCCACGCATCGGAGCATGACAGCCTTTGCGCGGACCAGCCTGAGTGAGCTTTAACCCGCGGACGCTAAGGCGTCGCCCTTGGGCGAGTCGGCTAGTCGTTCGCCTTCGTCCACCACCGACGAGTGGGGCGAAGACGTTTGCTGTCTAACCTAGATTAGGCAGCGAGGCGTGCCGGCGCGAAGCCGATACGACCAGCGATATCAGAAGATTCGTTGGCATTTGTGTTGTTGTGCGTGGTTTAACGAGGCCTACGCACACCTCGACGTGCAACCACAGGGCGTTCCCTGTCCGGTCGATACCAGTCGGCCCCGTTGTCAAAGAGCAACGCGAATCGCTTCGCTACAATAAATTATATCCGCAAAACCGTCTCCAAGCCAAAGCTTTCTCGCCGCGGGTTCGCCAGTTTGACACCCGCCAAAAACGATTAGACAACGCGCAACTCCGAGGTATGCTTGTGCTGTCACGCGAGGAGAGCGCTTTATGGTGGGCTGGTTTTACATCAATGACGAGGTCGCGGCCCCGATCCGCATGCTCGAATCCGATGCCCAGTCGGGCGTCGTCAGCATCGAGGTCGCCGCCCGCTTTGTGCCCCGCCTGACCATGCTGCGCGGCAGGACGTTCGTTGAATATCGCCACTGGGCCGAGCGGCGGCAGGTGCGCTGCCTCGCTGCCGAGTGCGTCGGCGCGGCGCTGATGATCGAAGCGGTCGAGGTCGGATCGGATCGCAACCAAGCGGGCGAAAGCCAATCCAACGACGCGGGCAGCCCCGAAGACTGGCTCGCCATCGACGGCCGAGCCCACTGCCGCGTCGCCAACCTACGCGCCAGCACCCGCCCCCTCGGCCACTGCATCTTCGACGTCGGCCTGACCGATTGGCGCGACCTGCGCATCGGAGAAAACGCCCCGCTCGCCAGCCTGGGCATCAACCTCGGTGCCGGCCCCGATATCGACGGCTCGATCACACCCCTCCTCCACGCCGCACGCCAACTCCCCGGCGACCTCGCCCCGCCGACCGTCGAGATCATCCGGCTCCGCGAACGCCAGCGGCTCATCATCGCCCCCTTCGCCACCGACTGGGGAGACGAAACGACCCTCGTCGTCGCCCGCATCGAAGACACCCGCACCCTGCAAAGCCGGTCACCGCAGACGAGCGTCGCCACCCCCTGACCCCATTGAGAGCGTCTCGGGCGGACATTCACGCAATCCTGACGCAATCTTCACAGACCTTTTCTTTTCAAGGGCCCGGAAGGGTCGCGTGTATCGCCGCGTCATCGCGGCATTCGGCGCGGCGGTGCCGGGTGTCTCTGCGTTGTAACACGGACCGGTGATTCATCCGGCGGTAAAAATCTGTCGGATTGTGGGTGCGCGTTCGAGTTCATTTTGCAATGGGTCAAACAGCTCTGCCGATGCCTCGGCTTACCCGTCGTACGCTTTCGATCAGCACCCCGACCACGACGGCGGAGATGCCCGGCCCGCCTCACAAGCGGCGATGTCCGCGGGGTTCGTCTCACCCTCATCCATCGACTGAACGCAATCGCTGCGCGCGCACTGCACAGACGACATCACACCCACGCAACGCGGCGCAAGCGATCCTCGATCTTCGCGCGATCCCCGCCGGCCAAAATCACGCACCGTTCGTGACGCGACGCGCCTGCGTGTCCACGGGGCCGATGCCCTACCGCTCCACGCCCCAGACTTCTTTGATGATTGCGAAGACGGTCGGGTCGTGAGCCTTGAGTTCCGGGCGGACGAACGGGTAGTAATCGTTGCAGCCGAAGAAGGCCTCGGTCGCCTCGGCGAAGTATTCTTTGTGGTCGGTCATTGCGTAGTGACGCTGCCGCCGCTCGCCCGACCCGATCCGCAACACCTCGTCGTAGCTTTTCGAAGCCTCGGCCCGCTTGAAGCTCTCGATGATGTCCTGTCGCCCGAAACTCAAATGAAGATCGTGAAACGCGTGCGCAAACTCGTGCAGCATCGTGTTCGCCTTGTGATGCGCTCGGCGATGCAGAAAGCTCTTCGCGTTACTGATCTCTACGCACTTGGCCTTCTCGGGCAGGTACCCGTTGCTCGCCAGCCACTGCCGGCTCGGGTGGTACTGCGCAGCCCGGCTGTACGGATTGTCGAGTTCGACCCAGATCGGCACCGCTTTCATCAGCGCGACCTTGTCTTCGGGCAGCGTCTGCGCGACGAGGTATAGCTGATTGTGGATCTCGTTTTTGACACGCTCGTAAAGCGCTTCGTCGGCGACGAGGTCTTCGTGCACCCGCAGCCCCCAGCCGAGCACTTCGTCGTCTTGGTACGCGGTGATCGGCGAATGCGGCGGCTTGCCCTTGCCCGGGCTCGTTCGCTTGGGCGTGGTCTCGGCGGCCGACTCGCCGCTGGGCGCTTCGTGCTCGTCGTGACCGGAGTGCCCCAACGCGGGAGCGGCGACGCAGAGACAAAGCAGCACGATGAAAAGCACCATAGAACGCGTACGAGAAGTGCCTTCGGTGGGATAGGCGTCTCGCCTGTCGTCGCGACGAAGTCGTGAATGGAAAGACTTTGGGAAGCGCCCAAACGGCGGGCGAGACGTCCACCCCACCTTTTCGTAAACGTTATTAAACATCACAATGCACTCGGCTAGATAACTAGAACACAGAACGAACGATAGCTCATCGACCGGCTTACATCACTTCGGCCGTTTGTAGAACGGCAGTTTGCAGACGCTCGCCTGGATCGCGCTCTTGCCCATGGGAAGATCGACGGTGTCGCCCTCGCTGACCGAATCGGGCGCGACATACGCCATGGCGATGGGGATGCCGAGCGTCGGGCTGGTGCAGCCGGAGGTGACGGCGCCGATGGTTTCGCCGTCGCGATGAACCTCGCAGCCTTGTCTCGGCGTGCGTTTGCCGTCGATTTTCAGGCCGACGAGTCGCTTGGGCGGTCCGTCGGCCGCGATGGTTTCGAGCGCGTCTTGCCCGAAAAAGCGTGGGATCGGCGGGCCGTCGGCGGTCTGGTCTTTGTTGAGCGCGACAGCGAACTTGAGCCCGGCCGAGAGCGGGTCGGTGTCTTCGTCGAGTTCGTGGCCGTACAGCGGCATACCCGCTTCGATGCGCAGGGTGTCGCGCGCGCCCAGGCCCGCGGGCTTGACGATGCCCTCGCCCTTGTCTTTCAAGAGCAGCTTGATCGCCATGTTCGCCATCTTCGCGCCCAGGATCACCTCGACCCCGTCCTCGCCGGTGTATCCGGTCCGGCTGATGATCATCTTCAAAATCATCAGGTTCTTCTCGGTGAAGCGATAGTTCTTCATCGTCGGCACGGACTTCGAAAAGCCCGCGATCTTGTCCATGACCCTCGGCCCCTGCACCGCGATCATCGCCGTCGACTCGGTCTGGTCATCGACCTTGATCGTGTAGTCGAATTGCTTGGCCACCGCGTCCATGTGCGCGAGCACCTTTGCCCGGTTGCTCGCGTTGACCACCATCATCCAATCGTCGGGGAACTTGTAGACGAGGATGTCATCGATGACTCCGCCGCGCTCGTTGCAGATCAGGCTGTATCGGGCCTGGCCCTCCTCCATGT
>JBMYUK010000043.1:0-11166 GCA_049605275.1 Phycisphaeraceae bacterium | reverse complement strand
CCGCCTTCGCCATGGCCGACATATCCTGGGGGAGAGCCCACGAGGCGGCTGACGTTAAATTTCTCCATGTACTCCGACATGTCCATCTGAATGAGGGCCTCAGGATCGCCGAACATGAACTCGGCGAGCGCCTTGGCGAGCAGCGTCTTACCGACGCCCGACGGGCCGATGAACATGAACGAGCCAACGGGCAGGCGCGGGTCGCGCAAGCCGGCTCGCGATTTTCGGATCGCGCGCGACACGGCGATGACCGCGTCGTCCTGCGACGCGACGGTCTTGTGCAGCGCGTCTTCGAGTTGCAACAGCCGCTCGGACTCCTCTTTTTCCAGACGCGTCAACGGGACACCGGTCATCTTGCTGACGACCTCGGCGACGACCTCTTCGTCGACCACGCCGTCGATCTCGCGGCTCTTCGCACGCCAGTCGCGCTGGATCTGTTCCTTATTACGACGCAGCGCCTCGGCCTCGTCGCGCAGTTCGGCGGCCTTCTCGTAGTCCGCGGCTTTGACCGCCTCGTCCTTCTCGATCGATAACCGCTCGATCTGCTCTTCGATGTCTGCGAGGTCCGGGGGCTTGCTCATCGATTTCAGACGGATGCGAGCGCCCGCCTCGTCGATCACGTCGATCGACTTATCCGGCTGGACCCGGGCGGTGATGTACCGCTCGGACATCTCGACCGCCGCGGCCAAGGCCTCGTCCGTGATCTTCACGCGGTGGTGCTGCTCGTAGCGCTCGCGCAGGCCCTTGAGGATCTCGATCGCGTCTTCCACGCCGGGCGGGTTGACGGTGATCGACTGGAACCGCCGGGCCAGCGCGTTGTCCTTCTCGATGTACTTGCGGTACTCGTCGAAGGTCGTCGCGCCGATGCACTGGATCTCGCCGCGGCTGAGCGCGGGCTTGAGAACATTACTCGCGTCGATCGCGCCTTCTGCGCCGCCCGCTCCGACGAGCGTGTGCAACTCGTCGATGAACAGCAGCACGTTCTTCGCGCGACGCACCTCGTTCATGACCGCCTTGATCCGCTCTTCAAACTGACCGCGGTACTTCGTGCCCGCGACCATCATCGCGAGGTCGAGCACGACGATGCGCTGGTCGAGCAAAATCTCCGGCACGTCCTGGCTGATGATCTGCTGGGCGAGGCCTTCGACGATCGCGGTCTTGCCCACGCCCGCCTCGCCGAGGAGGACCGGGTTGTTCTTCGTGCGTCGGCAGAGGATCTGCACGAGTCGTTCGATCTCCTTGGCTCGACCGATGACCGGATCGAGCGAGCCCTCGCGCGCCAGTTCGGTCAGGTCGCGGCCGAAGCTATCCAGCGCCGGGGTCTTGGACTTACCGCCCTTGCCCGACGGCCGCTCGCCACCCGAGGCTTTTTCCTCTTCGCCGCCGGCCTCTTCCGGATCGACACCCGCGCCGAGCAACTCGAGCACCTCTTCGCGGACCTCTTCGAGCTTGAGCCCGAGATTCATAAGGACCTGAGCCGCGACGCCCTCGTGCTCGCGCAGGAGCCCGAGCAGCAGATGCTCGGTGCCGACGTAGTTGTGATTGAGATTGCGGGCCTCTTCGATCGCGAACTCGATGACTTTTTTCGCCCGCGGGGTCTGGGGCAGCTTACCCATGGTGACCATGTCCGGGCCGGACTTGACGAGCTTCTCGACCTCGAGCCGGACCTTTCGGAGATCGACGTTGAGGTTTTTCAAGACGTTGGCGCCGACGCCCGAGCCTTCCTTGACCAGTCCGAGCAGGATGTGCTCGGTGCCGATGTACTCGTGGTTGAAGCGTTGGGCCTCCTGGTTGGCCAGGGCCATGACTTTGCGGGCTCGATCGGTGAAGCGTTCAAACATCTTTGCGATCCGTGCTGGGGTGATTGACCTGAGGTCATTCTAGGGCGGTCGATTCGTCTCGGCAGGCGATGGGCCTTGATCGCCTCGTGCGATAGATAGTTTTCCACAAACCGCGTGCCACGATCTGTATCGGCTAAACCGCCCCGGCCGCCGTTATGTTCCTGATCGTTCCGCTCGCCGCGGCGTGAGATCCGACCCTTTTGCACGCTGGCCGGCGTGACCCTGCCGAGTTGGCGTGCCGCGTGATCAACGCACAGCCCATCGATCGAGCCTTAACCGTGCCGGCTACGCGAACAACCCCAGCTGCCCGTTGGCGCTGGGCCGGCGGAAGCGATCGGTGCGCAGCGGGCGGACGTCGCGGTTGATGCCGTACCGGCGGCAGTAGACGTCGAAGACCTGTTTGATCTGCGCGGCGATCGCGCCGCTGCCTCGGCCGCGCTCGCCCTGCTTCGCGTTGTACAGCTTGCCACCGTGCACCTGACGCATGAGCGACTCGACGTGCCCGGCCCGCAGCGGCACCTCCCGCCACAGCCAATCCGTAAACAAATCCTTCAACTGATACGGTAGGCGGAGCATCACCCACGACACCCGCCTCACGCCGAGGTCCGCGACCGCCTCCAGGATGCCCGGCACCTCCTTGTCCGTCAGGCCCGGGATCACCGGCGCGATGTTCACCGATACGTTAACGCCCGCCTTCACGAGTTCCCGGATGACGCGAAGCCTGCCCGTCGGGGCCGTAGCCCTCGGCTCGAGCTTGCCGGCCAACACGTCGTCGAGCGTGACCAGCGTCACCGTCACCCGCCCGGTGTTCATCGCCGACGCCGCCGCCCAGAGCTCGGTATCCCGCAAGACCAGCGTGTTCTTGGTCATCGTCGTCACCGGCTGACCGCAAGGCACCATCTCCTCCAAACACCGCCGCGCGATCTCGTGCTCCTTCTCGATCGGCTGATAGATGTCCGTGATCGCCGACATCACGATCGGCTCGCCCTTCCACGACCGGCTACTCAGCTCCTTACGCAACAACGCCGGGGCATCGAACTTCGCAACCAGCTTCGTCTCAAAATCCAGGCCCAGCGAAAAGCCCAAATACTCGTGATACGGCCGAGCAAAGCAGTACACGCACCCATGCTCGCAGCCGCGATACGGGTTGACCGTCCAGTCGAATGGGACGTCCGACGTCGGCGCGACGCGGTTGATCAGACGCTTGGTCTTGTCCTTGTAGATCGTCAGCGGGACGTTGATCGGCTTGCCGTCTTCGCCTTCCCACTGTCGTTCGAGGCGCTGCCGATCGATCGCCTCGCCGAGCACGTGAAGGCGTGCGGCCTCGAATCGGTTGCCGGGGTTGAGCCCGGCCCCGCGCTTGTGGGCCGAGCCGCCGGGCAAGCCGGGGATCGCGTCGCGGTAGTCGTAGTCTTGTTCGTCGCGCGGTCGGGGGTGCGGTTCGCTGGATTGCATATGCGAACAATAACCGTACATCGCTTGGCGTCAAGACGTAAAATTTATTGAAATCCAAGGCGATTCGAATCGCTTGAGCGCGGTGGGGATGCCCAGCGGCCCGGCCCGCATCAAGCGAACCGGGCCGGCTGAGAACATGCATATAGTTGAAAATAGCCGGCGGCCTACGGACGCCGGACAAGAGAAAAGGTTGGTTGTCGTTACAAACAACTGATTTCGCGTCCGGAGCCCGTAGGTCTCCGGCTATTGATGGGTATTTCTCGTACACGTTCTGAGTCGCGAAACCTCGTGTGCCGTTGCGACGAAGACCGGCCCTGGACCACCGCGCGACGTCGCCTGGATATCAACCATCGCGACGCCGACGGGCGATCAGTAGGCTGCCGAGCGTGAGTAGCGCCAGCGACCCCGGCTCGGGCACGTAGGTCCACTGCCCCACGTCCCCGGCACGCGCCGCCGCGGCATCGGTGTCGAAGATGCTGGTCACGCTCTCGAACACGCCTTCACCCGGCAGCGTGCCGACGAGCGAGACGTTGCTGTAGCCATCCGTTGTCAGCAGCATGTAGCTCGGCGGGGCATCGACGCTAGTCGAGACCGCGGCGCCCGGCCGCGTGCCGTCGAACGCGATCGAGAACAGCGCCCGCAACTCCGGCGTGATAAGAGCCGGGTCGAGGCTGTACGTCTGGTGCAGATCGTCGAACGCATAAGTCTCGGTTTGCGCCGCGGCTTTTTCGAGCGGCTCGAGCGCGGCGAGGGCCTCCGCGTATGCGCTGCGCGTGAGCTCACGACGCCGAACGGCAGCGCGAAGATCGCTTTGCCGCTGCTCCAACTCCGCCTGCGCCTCGATCGCGGCCTGTGTGCGTCGCTGATCGGTACGGGTGATGTAGCTCTTGCCGTCGATGGCGACGAGTTCGTCGAAGGTCAAGACGCCGTCGCTCATCGCCGACGCGTCGAACGTGAAGTCGATGCTGTAACGCCCGTTGTCGAGTCGGGTCAGCCGAGTCGGCGCGTCGGGCAGGTTCGTCGACAGCGCCTGGTCGAACGCGCCGGCGTGGTTGTAGGTCACCAACTCGGCATCGGCCGAGGCGGGCACGAGGGACATCGCCGAGAGCAAGGCGACGGGAAACAAACGAGAGAGCGATCGGTTCGGTGCAGGATTCATCGGGAGGCTCGCGGTACGGGTGCGAAAGGGGCAAGGCTCGGCCAACGCAATCCGAACCCGGCATCCGATGCCGAGCACGCGTTGGCGAATAATCATCCACTCCGACCCGCCGGCGTTTCACGCTTGGCTCCAAACCCCTCGCAAGCTCACGGCCGATAACGCCGAGCGCGTCATGCACCGACCCGATCAAACCGATCAATCACACATGCCAAGCGTCGCCGCCGCCAGTTCCTTATCGCAAGCCCAGGTGCAAACCGAAGTCGCCTTCGCCGTCGCGCGTAAGTCGCTCGACAACATGAAAGCGCAGGGCGACGCCGCGCTGTCGCTACTCCAAGCCGCGGCCGACATCCAGCAAGTAGCACAGCAGCAGCCCGCCCAACGCCCGCTCGAACCGGGGCAAACGATCAACGTCGTGGCTTGACAGCCCGAGGGTGCCACACCGCGTACCGAAAGCCGCTGTGTGCAACTCCTCTCTCGGCAATCAAGGACAGCCCGCACACCGCGGCCTGCGGCACCCGGTGTCGCACCCAACTCTCGATTGCGATTCACTTCTTGTTCTGCTTCGCCCACGAATCCTTCAGCGTCACCGTGCGGTTGAAGACCAGCTTGTTCGCAGGCTTGTCGCTGTCGGGATCCATCGTGAAGTAACCCACGCGCTCGAATTGTAAAGGCTCGCCCACCTCGGCCTCGATCAGCGCGGGCTCGGCCATGGCCGTCACCGTCGCCAGCGAATCCGGGTTCAGGTTCGTGCGCCAGTCTCGTTTCTTCTTGCCCGCTTCCGGGTTGTCGGTCGAGAACAGCCGGTCGTACAAACGCACCTCCACTTCGAGCGCGTGCGCCGCGCTCACCCAGTGGATCGTGCCCTTCACCTTACGCACGTTACCCGCATCATCCGGCGGCGGGCTCTCGCCGCCGCGCGTCTGCGGATCGTACGTGCACCGCAACTCGACGATTTCCCCTGCTTCGTCTTTGACCACTTCTTCGCACTTGATCCAGTACCCGTAGCGCAGCCGGACTTCTCGCCCGGGCGCGAGGCGGAAAAACTTCCGCGGGGCGTCTTCCATAAAGTCGTCGCGCTGGATGTAGAGTTCGCCGCTGAACGGCACCTCGCGCGTGCCATCCGCCTCGTTCTCCGGGTTGTTCGTCGCCTCCATCATCTCGACCCGATCGGCGGGATAGTTCGTGATGACCACCTTGATCGGATCGAGCACCACCGCCCGCCGCTGCGCGACCTTATTCAAGTCTTCCCGCACGGAGTTTTCGAAGAGCGCGATCTCGATCGTCTTATGCCGACGCGACATGCCGACCGTGCTGACGAAGTTGCGCAGCGACGCCGGCGTCACCCCCCGACGACGAAGCGCCGCGAGCGTCGGCATCCGCGGATCGTCCCAACCCGCGACCCGCCCCTCCTCCACGAGCGCGAGCAGGTTGCGCTTGCTCATCATCGTGCCCGACAGATTGAATCGGCCGAACTCAATCTGGCGCGGCCGATGCGTCGAGCCCGCGGGCGCGCCCCCTAAGGCGTCGATCTTCTCGATGAACCACTCGTACAGCGGCCGGTGCGCCTCGAACTCCAGCGAGCAAAGCGAGTGCGTCACCCCCTCGATCCAGTCCGACTCGCCGTGGGCAAAGTCGTACATCGGATAGATGCACCACTCCCGGCCGGTGCGCGGATGCTCGGCATGAAGAATCCGATACATCACCGGGTCGCGCAGCAACATATTCGGCGACGCCATATCGATCTTCGCTCGAAGCACCTTCGCGCCGTCGGGAAACTCGCCCGCCTTCATCCGCGCGAAAAGATCGAGGTTCTCCTCCGCCGACCGATCACGAAAAGGCGAATCCCGACCCGCCTCGGTCACCGTTCCCCGGTTCGCGCGCATCGCCTCGAGCGTCTGATCATCGACATACGCAAGGCCGTACTTGATCAGCAGCTGCGCCCAGGCATAGAACTGATCGAAGTAGTCGCTGGCGTAATACTCGTGCTCGCCCCAGTCAAAGCCCAGCCAGCGGATGTTGTCCTTGATCCCGTCGATGTACCGCTGCTCTTCTTTGACGGGGTTCGTGTCGTCGAAGCGCAGGTGGCATCGCCCGCCGAAGTCGCGCGCGATCCCGAAGTTCAGGCAGATCGTCGTCGCGTGGCCGATGTGCAGAAAACCATTGGGCTCGGGCGGAAACCGCGTCACCGGCATCGCGTGCCTGCCCGTGCGAAGGTCCTCCGCCACGATCTTGCGCAGGAAATTATCGTCGGACGCCTCGGCTGATTCGGTGGGTTCACGCATACCAAACGCATTCTACTGAATCTGCGATCCGGACAACCGCTCGACACCCCGCGAGCATCCACGATTGCAAGACATGCACCGCACGGACAAAACCCCACGGCTTGTTATAGTCCTTCTTCGCAACAAACCCGACACCTCCAAAGGAGCAGCGACGTGAACACCCCCGACATCTCCCTCGAACAAGCCCAGGCCGCGGTCGAAGCAGCCATCAAAAAAGCCGCCGAGATCGACACCCTGATGGACATCGCCGTCGTCGACGCCGGCGCGAACCTCAAAGCGTTCGCCCGCATGGACGGAGCCTGGCTCGGCTCGATCGACATCGCCATCAAGAAAGCCAAGACCTCACGCTTCTTCGACTTCCCCACCGGCACCATCGGCGAACTCTCCCAGCCCGGCGGACCGCTGTTCAACATCGAAGTCTCCAACGGCGGACTCATCACCTTCCCCGGCGGACTGCCCATCAAAGACGCGGACGGCAACGTCATCGGCGCCATCGGCGTCTCCGGCTCCACCGTCGAAAACGACCACACCGTCGCCGAAGCCGGCGTCGCCGCGGTCTGAACAAACAACGCATGACTCCGTTACGCAAGAGCCCCCGTCGCAAGATGGGGGTTTGTTTTTTCAGCCGCAGATCAACGCGGACGAATGCCGATCAATCATCTGGGTTGATCCGCGTTAATCGGCGTGCATCTGCGGTTCTAAATCAGATCGATTTCCCCGCTACAATCCCCGCTCATGCCAGATTCATTAACCAAGCCAGTCGTCACCCGCTTTGCGCCAAGCCCCACCGGCGCATTGCACATCGGCGGAGCACGCACCGCACTCTTCGCCTGGGCTTACGCTAGGGGTCGCAGGGGCAAGTTCATCCTGCGACTCGAAGACACCGACCGAAAACGCTCCAGCCCCGAATCCACCCGCGGCATCCTCCGCGACCTCCAGTGGCTCGGCCTCGACTGGGACGAAGGCCCCGACCCCGCAGCCGACGACCCCTACACCGCCCAGCGCGGCAACAACGGCCCGTACTTCCAAAGCCAGCGCGCCGAGCAAGGCCTCTACGACCACTACATCCAACTGCTCCTCGACGCAGACGAAGCCTACGAAGACAACGGTGCCGTCCGCCTCAAGATGGGCACACACCGCGGCGACATCGCATTTGATGATGCGGTGTACGGCCACATCCAAGTGAAGGCCGAAGACCTCGAAGACTTCGTCATCCGCAAAGGCGACGATGGCGGCAAATTGCCGACGTTCCACTTCGCCGTGGTCTGCGACGACGCACTCATGGGCGTCACCCACATCATCCGCGGCCAGGAACACCTATCCAACACCACCAAGCACGCGGCGATCTACGACGCGCTCGCCAAACTGACCAACGACGAAGTCACCTGGGCACGCCCGGTGTGGGTGCATACGCCGAGCATCATGAATCCGGGTGGATCGAAGATGAGCAAACGCGATAAGGCGAAATTTATCCGCCAGTTCGCTTCTCAGAAAATCGAAGAGATAGGAGAAGAATCATTTTTCTCAAATTTGATCCTGAATGGTGTTGATTTCAAAGGCTTCCTATCAGGAGCCAACGAAGACCCAGCCGCTCGCAACTTCATTGCGTCGGTTTACAACACCAAGCAACCCGAGATTGATGTACTGGATTTCAAAGCCTCTGGCTATCTGCCACAAGCGTGCCTGAACTACATCGCCTTGCTCGGCTGGAACCCGGGCGATGATGTCGAAAAGTTCGACCTCGACTTCCTCTGCCAGCACTTCGACTTCGACCGCATCGGAAAGAGCAATTCAACATTCGATCGCGACAAGCTCAAATCATTCAACGGCGACGCGATCCGCGAGTTGTCACCCGAAGACTTCGCTTATCAACTCGCGGATTTTGTCAAGTCATACCGACCTGATTGGGAAGACGCCGCAATCTTTAACGGCGACGATTGGCAATCTTTCTGCGCAGCGGTCCAAGAACGCACCGAAACCTTTCATCAGCCGCTGGATGCCAACAGTTATCTTTATGCGGGTGATGAAGGTATCGAATACGACTTTGCGCTCAAGCCGATCCGCAAGGCGATGATCAACAGCGACGGTGCAGGTATCAAACTGCTCGAAGCATTGCGAAGCGCCTTCGATGCCTTGCCCGAAGATCATTTCGGACACGCATCGCACGAGACGATCAACAAACTCGCCGAGTCCACCGGCACGAACATGGGCAAGTACGCCCAGCCCGTGCGCATCGCGGTCAGCGGCGGCACCGTCACCCCGCCGCTGGACGTCACGCTCGACCTGCTCGGCAAGTCGTCGACCCTCGAACGCATCGATCGCTGCCTCGAAGCGGCAAAGACGCACTTAGCCGCACAGACTTAACGCTTCGCGGACACCGCGTCGGCGTGCCATGGGTTTGCCCAACCCCTAACCCCCAACACCCAAAACCCCATGCATTACTGGCTGATCAAATCCGAACCCGGCGCGTGGTCGTGGGACGACCAGATGAAATCGCCCAAGAAGTCCACCGAGTGGGACGGCGTGAAGAATCATCAGGCGAACAACAACCTCAAGGCCATGAAGAAAGGCGACCGCTGCTTCTTCTATCACTCGGTCAAGGAGAAAACGATCGTCGGCGTTGTCGAGGTGGTCAAGGAATGGGAGCCGGACCCGAACGCGCCCGACGAGCCCTGGGGCTACCCGACGGTAAAAGCCGTGTCCACGGTGAAGAACCCGGTCACCCTGGCCGACATCAAAGCCAAGGCGTCGCTCAAAGATATGGTCCTGGTGAACAACTCCCGGCTCAGCGTCCAACCGGTCAAGGCTAGCGAATGGAAAACCATCTGCAAGATGGCGGGCGTCTAACACATACCTTTTGAAACCACAGATGGACACAGATGCACACTGATGTGATTAAATCTGTGCCCATCCGTGTGCATCTGTGGTTATAAAACAAATCTCTTTCGAGGAACAAATATGAGCTTGATCGTCACCGGCAGCGTTGGAATCGACACCGTGGAAACCCCCGATGGCCAGCGGGCCGACGACGTGCTGGGCGGCTCGTCGATCTACTTCGCGGCGGGCGCCTCGTTCTTCACGAAGGTCCGCCTGGTTGCGGCGGTGGGCGAAGACTTTCCCGCGCACTTTCACGAGCAGTTCGATCGGTTCGACGTCTGTACGGACGGTCTTGAGCGCCGCGCAGGCTCGAAGACGTTTCGCTGGCACGGGCGTTATCACGAGAACATGAACGACCGCGACACGCTGGCGGTCGAGTTGAACGTGCTGGGCGAGGCGTTGCCGCCGGTGCCCGATCACTACCGCGATTCGAAGTACATCTTCCTCGCGAACACGCACCCGGCCGGTCAGATGGCGCTCCTCGATCAGTTCCCGGATCGCAAACTCGTCGTCGCGGACACGATGGACCTTTGGATCGACACGGAGCCGGACCTCCTCAAACAGTTGCTCGGCAAGATCGACGGCTTTGTCCTCAACGACGCCGAGGCGAAGCAGCTCACCGGCGAGACCAACGTCATCAAAGCGGCCGACGCGGTGCTGGCGATGGGCCCGACCTTCGTCGTCGTCAAGAAGGGCGAGCACGGCGCGATCCTGCGTCACAAAGATGGCACGGGCGTGCTCCCCGCCTACCCTGCTGACGCGGTCGTCGATCCGACCGGCGCGGGCGATTCCTTCGCCAGCGGAATGATGGGCTACCTGTCGTCGGTCGACGACATCTCGATCCAGGCGATCAAGCGGGCGATGGCGTACGGCACGGTCGTCGCGAGCTACACCATCGAAAAGTTCTCGACCGATCGACTGGCAGAAATCGACCGCGGCCAGATCGATGCGCGTCTCGAAACCTTCGGCTCGCACTTAAATATCGGCGCGGGGATTTAATCCGGAGGTAAGACGCGATTCGATGTTTTGCCGGCGATGCTATTACGACCTTCACGCAACGCGCGGCGATCGATGCCCGGAGTGTGGGCTGGGCTTTGATCCAAACGATGAAGCAACTTTCTGGGTCTACACCAGACGGCCTTGGGTGATCGCGGCGGTGAAGGTGATGTGTCTGATCGACCGCTGGCAGGTGTATCTGAGTTTTAGCCTGTTCATGTTGCTCGGTGTTTTCGTAGCCGGATCAGAGCGAACCAAAGCCCAATGTTTGGTGCTGTCCGCGATCTATTTCGCATGCTCGTTGTACGTGAAGCGACGCGGCTCGATGTTCGCGAAGCTGCTTGACCAGTACCATCGCCCAAGGCCAACAGACTGAATGCAACCGAGCGGTAACCGCGTGGTATTCGATCACGCCGTTGTGAAAAATTTTATTTTCGCTTTAGAAAACGCTTGGTTTTTGGCGATGATTGAATAAGATTGATGTAGACAACTTGACTCGGGCGGCTTTCAGAGGAACCCCATTAACCGTCATCTTCTATCGCTTCCATCCCTCCTC
>JBMYUK010000042.1:259-11292 GCA_049605275.1 Phycisphaeraceae bacterium | reverse complement strand
GAGAACGCGGCCTATCTGCTGATGCGTCAGGACGGGAACACCATCCGCCTGTTCGGAAGTGCCCATCGCTACGATCGGTGGTTTCTCGACAAGGCCAAGGGCCAGCGCGATCTCGTGGCGGTCGCCCAGCGTCTTGCCGCGATCGCATCGAAGGATAAGTCCGTCGACTCGTTTGCGGATGATTTCGACTGGTTCTGCAGTGAACTCGAACGGTTCCGCGAGGAGTCACCCGACGTTTACGAAGCGGCGATCGAACTGGCGAAAGCAACCCGAACGCCGAAGCTCGCGCGGGCTCGGCTGAACTGGGCGGCGACGGTCATGCCGTACAACCAGCAACTCGACGCGCTCAGGGAAGCGAACGCCCCGGCGGACCCGAAGCTCACCGACGCACCTCTCAAGGCCGCTGCCGAACTCATCACAGTCAGTCCGGATCATGCGCTCGTCGTCGCGGCGGGCTGGGGCACGGAGTACGACCACCGCCACTCGGGAAACTGCAAGAAGCGGTTCGACGTCGAAGGCCAACGCAAACTTGACCAGTTGCTCCAAGCGGTCCCGCGGATGACGCCCGATCGCCGCGATGACTTGATCGGCTATCCGATCGCCAACGGCCGTGTTTCGTTCGACCCGACGAGAAGCCGCGATCTCATCATCAAATACGCCGACGCTTTCGACTCGCTCGATGCTTCGGCAGCGAACATCTTCGATCGAGAACGTATCACAGTCGAAGACGCGAAACGCCTGGCACCCGCTTTCGCCCGCAACCCGCACCCAGAGGCCGCCGTCATCCGGGCGATCGCCAGCAGCGGCAGCCTCGAATACGGCGCGATCGCGGAGGCGATGTTCAAGCACGAAGCGTGGCGATTTAGCAGCAGCAAACAAATACTCGACCTCGCGAAAAGGAGCGCGACCACCAGCGAGGTCGACGAGAAACAACTCGCGGCAAAACACAAATCGTTTTCCGACCCTTACGAGCAACTCCGCCGTCAGATCGATGCCAAAGCCAAGTCGGCTGATCGCCTGAGAGCCTACGAAACGCTGCTGTCCGACCTGCTCAGCGAAGCGCCGAAGCTGCCCGGAGCGATGCAGCTATGGGATGCGCTGTTCGATCAGGCACCGAACGCCGATGCCGTCGAGATGATGAAACGGCTGACTGGCGAGGCAACCGACGAGCGGATGGCGCTGCTGCGTCGTGCGGCGGATCGCGTTCGATTCGGCGACAAGCGCAACGGTAAGATGCCTTGGCAAGCGGTCGTGCATCATCATCAGCGTTCGCGGAATCGAATCCCGGTGCAGAAAGAAGCAGGCGATCTGATCGAGCACCTGCACGGCCAGCTGACCCGTCAGATCAAAGCCGACGCCGTCCGTCCCGAGGTCTTGGGGATGTGGCTGCACACCGCGGACCTGACGACGAAGTCGGCGAAATCCCTTATCGATTCTTTGATGCGTTCGCCGGCCTACGCCAAGCTGCCTCAGGCGTACCGCGACACCATGGCCGAGCCCGCCTATTTCGGCCATCTCGCCTTGTCTCAGGACGCACTCCGATCGCACCCGTGGTTCATCAGCGAGCCGCTGCTGGACCTGCCGGAGAAGCCGGACGCCAACGCGGTGGAAGCGGCGATCAGCGAATCGATCAAGCGAGCCCGGGAAGCGGATGCGCCGGTCGCGTTGTTGGGATTAGAGAAGGTCGCGGGTCAAACGCCGTGGACCGAAACAACACGCCGGGCTGTCCTGACGCTGTTCAAGGACAACGCCCCGCTCGGGGCCTATCCCGGTCGACGGGGCTACGAACCGCTGGTCATACGCCTCGTGGAAGATGCTCGCGAAGCAGGCCGTTGGGTAGACCTCGAACCCTACCTCACGGGTCTGTGGCAGGCGGCCGAGGCGAAAGACCACCACCGACACGCGGGCGTTCCTAGGCTGGTGTCGCTCGCGCAGGCGGCGCTCGATGCCGAGGCCTACTCGGTGGCATTGGCCGCTGCGCGTTGCGGCCTGTCGAGCCGAGTCGGCTTGTCGTTGAAAAACAACACCGACGAGACGTCGAAGCGGTGGATGAGCGAACTCGGTCAAGTGCAGGGCAAAGCGTCGATTGCGCTGGGCATCATCGACATCCCCGTTGACGAAACGGACCCCGCGTATCCGATTTTCCGGTCGCAGGCGGAGTTTGCGATCGGTAACACCGACTCGGCGTGGGAGTTGTACGAGAAGAACGCCGACCAGTTGCTGACGATCGTTCGCGAACTGACGGTTCCTTATTGCCTGTGGCTTCTCGAGCGTAACATCGAGATGCGTGAATCCGAGCGTGCCGAGGCGTTGATCAAAGCATTGACCGTGTGGTCGCGGCAGGCCTCGGGCACGTTTACCGCGACGCAGGAGGGCGAACTCAAGATCGCCTACGCCGACGCGGCGTTTCAGCAGGGCTCGCTGCAGACCGCCAAGGCGTGGTACCGTCGCGTCGCCGATGCCGAGGAGTACAACAACACGCCGCTGCAATACGAAGCGAAGCTGCGCTCGGTCCGCGTCGATCGCGTGAGCAAGGACTTCGGCAGCGCATTGGCGGAACTCGATCAACTCATGCTGATCCGCGACCAAAACCTGCGCACCCGTGTCCAGTACGCTCGCGCCGAGGTGTTTTACGATCAAGAGCGCTATGCCGATGCTTTTGAAGAGGCCTCCGCCGTCTTGAAACGCGAGCCGAACCACCCCGACGCGCTGATCCTCTTGGGGCAGGCCCAACTCGAAATGCGCAAGCTGGTCGATGCCTCGGAGATCGAACTCGGCGTCTCACGCGAGCAGGCGATCATCGTCCCCGGCGAAACGATCAAGATCAATCTGAGCGATCCGGCGCTCAACATCTCCGGCGTCGGGGCCGAGATCGAGGTCGAAATCTGGACCAAGTCCGGCGACCGCGAACGCCTGATGCTCTACCAACTCGGCGACGATAAGACCAAGTTCCGCGCGGAGATCCCCACGCGACTCGGCAAGCGGCAGCCCGGCGATAAGGTGCTCCAGATCCTCGGGCGAGACGAAGTCCGATACGGCTACTCCAAACGCTTCCGCGACAAGATGAGCGACCTCCCGCCGGACCCGGATGTCGTGATCGCGGTCGCCTCGGACGCGAGTCTTTCGGCATCCGCCGGCGCGTTCCCTCCGCGGCAGGGCGAGCGGCAACTCGATCTCGAAGAACTCGGCGTGTCCGCCGCTCAGCAGGCACTCGGCACCCGACAGGTCCGACCGGGCAACCCCGTCTATATCCGCGTGACGGACCCCGACCAGGGCAAGACCGACGGCATCGACGAGATCCAGGCCTCCGTCCAAACCAGTAACGGCGACGTCATCCCCCGACTGATCCTCAAAGAGACCGGCCCCTACACCGGCGAGTTCCAAGCCACGATCCCGACCGGACCCGCGCAGGCGCTGGCCTATGCTTCCGAATCCGCGCCCGGTCGCGATCCCAATATGGTCATCAGCGCGCAAAACTACCCCGGCTGGGCGGGCGCGATCGGCTCGAAAGACCCCGAGCAATTCTTCACCGTCGATCTCAACGATCGTGTCGAACTCGACCGCATGACGATCCGGTCCGACGACCCCGCCCAAGTGCTCACGCGCTTCGTCGTCCAGACTTCGTTCAATGGCACCGACTGGCACACGCGCGCTCGATATCCCGAAGACCCCGCGCCGAGGACGGGAAGCCCTCGGATCACCGCCTTTCCGAACTACGGCCGAAACGCCATCCCGGTGAACTTGCCGGAGGGCTTTGACGTCCCCGAGAATTGGCGGCAAGCGATGGAGATCGCCTCGGCGCGCGAGGATGTCAACTACGGCGCGTTCAATGTCGCGAACTTCAACAGCATCGACCTCGATCTGCCGTCGGGCGGGCACCCGCAGTACGGCGTAGTCATACGCTACCGAGCGTATTTCTATCAGCCCGCCGCGGCGATTCGTACCTTCCGCGTCGCCGGGATGGACGGCGGAGCGAAGGCGGCGACGCTGTTGCTCATCGATGGCGAGCCGGCCGAGGAATCGAGCGACGATCCGCTGACGATCACCCGCGAATTGCCGCCCGGCCTGCACGAGATCGAGGTCTGGCACCTCGGCTCGCGCAACGAAGTGGTCAAGCGCAAGCCGTCGATTTTGCACGACGTCGCCGGGCAGGACGAACTTTTGCCGATGCCCGATTCGGCGTTCGATCCCGCGAATTTCCCCGAGCCGATCCGAGCCGCGATCCCCGAACCGACGAGTGTGACCGCGTCGGATGAGAGGCCCGGCGAGTTTGAGGTGGCTTTCGGCGAGCGGACTCGGGCACGCCTGATCCGCCTCGCGATCGTTGGACACGAGGGCCCGGCGCCTGCCATCAATCGGATCACGCTGACCGATCGCGACGGGGTCAAACGCCTGCCCGTCGCCACCGATTATCAGAAGCTGCGCTCCAACGACCGACTCGAAGTCGTGCCGGGCGATCGCATCAGCGTTCGCTACGAAGACGATCGCGTCGTGAGCGAACGCCGAGCGATCCAGCAGCGCAGCCTCTCGGTCGCCTTCAACACCGCCACGATCGACGCGTCGTTCCTGACCTATCTCACCAGCGAAGAAGGTGAACGCGAGTTGGTCATCGAGCCGATTCGCCGATTCAAGCTCAACGACAACGTCGGCATCGTGGTCAACGACCCCGACCTCGACCAGACGCGCGACCCCGATGAACTCAAGGTCACGGTCAAGTCCAGCGGCGGCGCGTCGATCGAGATCACCGCGGTCGAGACCGGACCGAACACCGGCGAGTTTCTCGGCAAGGTCTTCCCCGTATCGGGTGAGCCCCGGCGCGATTCCGAAATCCAGGTCCCCGTCGGCGGCACGATCACCGCGATCTACCGCGACGACGAAAACCTCGAGCCGGGCATCCCGACCGATCGCACGATCACGATCGAACACGCGGCCTTCAAGACGCCGGCACTTGCCGTATACGACGCGACGGCGACCGCGCTGCCCCCGCCGCCACGAGACAGCGAGCAAGATGCCGAGTTGGATGAGCGAGGTCCCGAGATCGTAAAGCCGCGGCAGTCGATCGCGTTTACGCATGCTCAGCCGGGCGCTTCGGGCAATGCAAGCGCCATCATCGGCTCGGCCGTTCGCTTCGACGTGTTGGCGTCACACCTCGCCTTCGCAAACAGCAGCCAGACCCTGGCGTACGTCCAGACCGAGTCGGGCCGAAGGGCCTATCGCGCGAAAGGCAACGCGCTATCCACCGGTGGGTTTGACATCCGCGTGCCGGGGACGCTTCTGTTGACCGCGACGCCCTCGCGATCGGCCTCCACTCCGACGCCGCCGGGCTACGTCATCGGCCAATCGGCTGAGGCTTCCTCGACGCTCGCGCCGCTCGACGAAGGCCGCTTCGCCTTCTCCGTACCGCTGGTTCTAGACGACACGCCGATCCGAAGCTACGCCACCGAAGAAGCGCGATCGCTCTCGACCAACCTCATCCCCGATGCACTGGCGGTGCGCCCCGGCGACAAGGTCTACGTCGGCTTTGCCTACCTCGACCCACAGGGCAAGGCGCAGTGGCTGACCGCAACGATCGAACTCACCAGTCACGCGTTCCTCGACGTCATGGACGCGCGGTATCGACGCGATATCGTCTCGGCGTTCGTCGGCGAAAAAGTCTTCGTCCGCGTCATCGCACCCGACCAGGACAAGACGCCCGAACGCGACCTCATCACCGTCAACCTCCGATCGAAGAACGGCGTCAGCGTGCCCTATTCGCTTCGCGAGTCCGAGGTACACTCCGGCGTCTTCAAGGGATCGTTCGGGCTCAGCTACGACGATCAACCGACCGAGGGCAAGCTCCCCTCCGTCGCGCTTCACGGGCTGCCGGTCAAATACGGCGACGTCGTCACCGTCGCCTACGACGATTCGCCCGCCAATCAAGGGCAACTCGCGCTCGAACTCACCGTCAACAAAGGGGCCGACGGCACCGTTGAACCGTTTACCAAGCGCTACGGCGAAGACGGCGTCGCGGTCCAAACCACGTTCACGCTCGCCGAGTGCTTTTTCGAACTCGCGAAATACCACCGAAAGATGGATCAGGAAAGCCTCGCCCGGCGAGAAATGGCGCACGCGCAAAAGCTCTTGTCTGAGGCGATCGCTTCGCACCGCGACGAAGATCTCCAAGCCCACGCCGAGTATCTGCTCGGCAACCTCGCGCAGGAGTACGCGGACCTATCCGAGAACGACGCGTCGAAGCGGCAGATGTATCAGGATGCGCTGGCCCGCTTCTCGAAGATCCCGATCGACTATCCCGAGACCGAATTCGCACCGAAGGCTCAGTTCAAGAAGGGCCTGGTCTACGAGAAGCTCGGCGAGGTCGACATCGCCGTCGAAGAGTACGTCAAGCTCGCGTACAAGTACCCCGAGCACGAGTTGATCCCGTCGGTGATGTCGCGGCTGGGCGCGTATTTCCAATCGTTGGGGCAGGCTCACAAGGCCAAGGCCGAGTCGCTCGAGCAGCAGGAAGGCGACGCCGAGGCCAAGGGAGAGGCGATCAAGTTCCGCGAGATGGCGACGAGTGAGTTTCGCAACGCGGCGTTGGTGTTTAAGAAGTTGCAGGAGCGCTTCCCGAACGACGCGTTGGCGGGGCTGGCCGGCCTGCGGTCGGCGCAGAACTTCATGCGTGCCGGCGACTTTAACGACGCGATCGAGGGCTTTCAAAAGGTCATCGATGTCGAGGCTTACGACGACAAAACGGTGCGGTCCCAGGCGATGTTCTGGCAGGGTATCAGCAACGAGCGGATCGCCCAGACCGAGCAGGCCTACCAGCTTTATCGACGAACCACGTTTGATTTTCCCGATAGCGTCTGGGCGAAGCAGGCCCGCGGGCGGTTAGCCGACCCGGTCTTCGCCAAGTTCATCGAAATCGAGAAAAAGTCGCGCGAACGCATGCTCGAAGCCCTGAGGGATCAATAGGCCTTGCCGCAATTGACGCGAACCAATCCGACAATGTCCGACCGCGAACGCGAACTGTTGCATGTCGAACTCGCCGGCCAGCACGCGGCGTACACGCTGCGCACGCAGACGAGGATCGACACCGGTCGGTGGTGGCGAAAGTCGCGGCTGTGGCTGTGCGTCGCGTCGGATGATCTGTTGCTCTTCGCCGCGCACAAACGCCGATATGTCCAACGCATGCCGCTTCGTGCGTGCATGGGCAGCCGCTACTGCCACGCGAGCGGGGTCCTGCTCCTCGAGCCGCGCGACGACTGGCGCTTCTGCACGATCGACGTGTCCCCCGCAGACGCTGCCGCCGTCCTGAAACGGATCGACAACGCGTCGAATCCGTCCGCCCCACCTACATCTACCCCGACCACCCCACCCGTTACGGAGCCCACCGGTGCTTGAACAGATTCTCAAAGGCGGCCCGCTGATGCTGCCGCTGATCCTTTGCAGCCTCGTCAGTCTCGCGGTGGTCTACGACCGTTGGGCCGCGTTCCGCGCCAACCGCAAGATCGATACGCGCTCGCTTCGAGCCCGCATCCTTTCGCATCTCCGCTCGGATCAGATCGGCCAGGCGATCGCCGAGTGCGAGGCGGCGCGCGGCCCGCTCGCCTCCGTGCTCCTCGCCGGGCTGCGATCCTACGACCAGTTGCACCGCAAGGGCGAGCGATCCGAGACGATGCGCATGGTCGTCGCCCAGGTCATGGAAGACTACGCCGCGCAGGCCATGGGCGTGGTCAACAAGCGACTCGACGTCTTGACCACCGTCGCAACCGCCGCCCCGCTGCTCGGCATGACCGGTACGGTCACCGGCATGATCGCCTCGTTCGCCAGCCTCAACGCATCGGGCGACGGCGCCGAGGTCGCGGCGGGCATCTCCGAGGCGCTCCTGACCACCGCGGCCGGGCTCATCATCGCGCTCACCGCGGTCATCCCGCAGAGCGTCTTCAACCGCTGGAGCGACGAGATCGAACTCGAACTCGAAGAATCCTCCACCGAACTCATCGAGCACATCCTGACCCATCACTAAGCCAAAAGCCAACGGGCGCAGATGTTCAAACACCGGAAAAAACAGGCCAAAAAGCATCGCAACGGCGCGATTCCGACCGATTCATTCGCGGACATCGCGTTCCTGATGATTATCTACTTCCTCGTCGCCACGACGCTGGTCAAGGTCAAGACGATCACCGCGGACCTGCCCACCGGCGAGAAGCAGGCGGACGCTCAGATCGCCGAGACGCCGACGCTGAATCTACGCGACAACGAGATGCTCTTCAACGACAACCCGGTCACGCTCGAAACCCTCAACGCCCGTCTGGCCGCGCTCAAGCTACCCGAGAAGGCACCCGAGAAGCGCATCGTCATGCTCGAAGCGAGTGACAGCACGCCGTACGAGACTTACTTCCACGCGCTGGCCGCGATCAGCGCGAACGGCGGCGTCGTCGCGCTAGTAGAGGAGGAAGAGTAGTGTCCAGACGCCGCCGAAAGAACAAGTCGAAACGACGACAGGTGCTGATCCCCGTCGCGAGCATGGGCGACATCGTCTTCATGCTCATCATCTTCTTCATCCTCGCCAGCGAATTCGACAAGCGGAAAAATCTGGACCTCGAACTCACCGACTCGACGCAGGTCAAAGAGCCCGAGCACCCGATCGCCGCCCGCGTCGCGATCGACGCCGATGCGAAGCTGTACTTCGACGGCGAACCGATGGACACCGTGAAATCGATCGAATACGCGGTCAGCGCTAAGCTCATCAACGCGGAGTCCGACGAGCAGCGGCGCATCGAGTTCCAATGCGACAAAAACCTGCGTAAAGATCAGTTCGAGCCCGTGCTCAAAGCGATCGCTGAGGGCGGCGGGATCATCGAAGCCGTTGCCGAAGAAATCAAAGAGTAAGCCCCGCCCGCGCCGCCACCGCACCCAACCCCACCGAGATCGAGACCGCTATGACAGAGACCGAAGCAACGCCACCCCAAACGCCGCCGATCGACGCGGTCAGCCCCGATGAATTGATGTCGGATTTCCGCGGCCAGTCGCTCGTCAAGATCGTGGTGTTCACGATCGCGCTGCACGTGGTCGCCTTGGCTGCGCTGAGCCCGGGCTATCTCAAGACGCAGATCTTCGGCGAATCGCCCGAGCCGGAACCCGAAGTCGCGGGACTGTCCGACGAAGAATTGATGAACGAAGCCGAGCAGGCCGGCACGGACGCGCTCCGCAAGATCGCGGACCAGTACGGCGTGAGCGTCCGCGAACTCAAGGCCCAACTCGCGTCCGACGCGCCCGCCGCGGACCCGCCGCCTTCCGTTGAAGGCGATGCCGACTCGCCCGTCGCCGAAGAGCCCCAATCCCAGATTGAGCGCGATCTGCAGGTCGAAGCCGACGGCCCGGCCGTACCCGATCTCTCTATCGAAGAGGAAGACGACATCTTCGCGCCCGGCGCTCCCTAAATGAATCAAGCCGCAGAACGAGTCGCGAACGACGTGCCCATCGGCGAGTTGCCGACCGCGCCTTCGTTGCGCAAGGCGGTCGTCGTCTCCTGCGCGACGATGATGCTCGGGCTACTCGGTGTCGCGTTTTGGCAGATCGGACCCGACGCCCTCGCGGCGTCTCTCGAGACCAACGCACCGGTCGAGATCTACCTCGACCAAACCCCGAGCGAATCGATTTCCTACGCCGCGTTCTTCGCGCTCTGGTTTGTCGTCTTCGGCGTCATCGGGATGGGGTGCATCGCGGCCGGGCTGATGAGTCTCCTGCGAAACAGGGCGACGTATCAGTTGCTGCGGGTCGCGTTGGCGTTCGTCTACCCGGCTTCGCTTGGTTATGTCGTCGCCGTCTGGCTCGCGCTTTTTGGAATGCTAAGGGACTTGGTTCCCATCGACGGCGGCCTGCAGGATCGCGCGACGACGACGCTCCTGTGGTGGAACCTGTGCTGGCCCGTGCTCGCGGTCGTGCTCTACACCGGCTGGCTACACGTGATGCTTTGGAGCCGATCGGTCAACGCCGCCTTCACGCGGCAGGCCGGCCAACCGATGCGCGGCGACCAGATCCTCGAAGACTGGCGGACTCACGGCAAGGACCCCCGCGCCCGCCGCAGTCTCTACGGCAGCTTCGCGACCCACGTCTTCGTCATCATCCTCATTCCCCTGCTACTTCAATCACGCGGCTGCGTCGAAGCCTACCGCGTCCCGCAAGGCAGCGGCGAACCGGCCGTCGCGCAGGTCAAAGTCGTCAAACAGAAGAAAGAGAAAAAGAAGCTCACGCTCCGCCCAAACTCCGCGATCATCTTCGACATCCCCGACCTCGACGACACCGAAGTCGACAAGCTCATGGAGCAGATGACGCAAGCGACGTACGAAGCGAGCGTCAACGCCAAGGCCGGCAAACTCGGCAAGGGCGGCGGCAAACAGGGCGGCTGGCCAGAGGGGATGGAAGACTACAAGATCCGTTTCATCCGCCTGGACCACGGCGGCGACGGCTGGGACGACGGGATGAACCAGACCGACGCCGACATCAACTTCCTCAACGCCTTCGCAAAGGCCACTGGCTTCGACCGCATCGCCAGCAAGGGCGAGAGCCACGCCATCTCGCTCCTCGATAAATACCCCGAGGACGGCTTCCCGCCGTTCGTCTACTTCACCGGCAACGGCGGGATCGGCCGAACCAACTCCAAGGATCTCGAAACGCTCCGGGAATACTGCTTAGGCGGCGGCATGCTCATCGCCGACGCGGGCAGCGCATCCTTCGACCGCTCGTTCCGTCAGTTCATCGGCAAGGTCTTTCCGGATAAGCCGCTGCTCGACATCGCCGACGACGACATGCTGTACCAGTTGCCCTACGGCTTCCCCAACGGCGCACCGGCGTTTTGGGCGCACGGCGGACGACGGGCAAAGGGCATCAAGCACGACGGGCGATGGATCGTCTTCTACCACCCCGGCGATATGAACGACGCGTGGAAGTCGCCCGGATACAGCGACGTCACCCCGGAGATGCGCGACGCGGCGACGCAACTCGGCGTCAACCTCGTCTACTACGCCTTTAACCAGTGGAACGATGCG
>JBMYUK010000042.1:0-249 GCA_049605275.1 Phycisphaeraceae bacterium | reverse complement strand
ATGCGGTCACGAAAAACCGCAAGTAGTTCGCCGTGATCCGATCGACCCCCGCAGCCTCGAGCCGTACACCATGAATTGGGAGATCTTCAGTTCGTTCGGGTATCTCAGCGTGGCGCTGTGGGCGTGCATCCCGCTGTGCTGGGTCGCTCACCTGTTGATACGAC
This sequence comes from Phycisphaeraceae bacterium, assembly GCA_049605275.1. Lineage (GTDB taxonomy): Bacteria > Planctomycetota > Phycisphaerae > Phycisphaerales > Phycisphaeraceae > JAHQVV01. The sequence continues at coordinate 85 of JBMYUK010000042.1, read as the reverse complement.
CGCGGCGGTGGATCGGCCACGTGCCGCTGGTGCTGGGCGCTGCGGCGCTGGTGTTTGCGACGATCAACTCTCGAACGCACGTCTC
>JBMYUK010000041.1:0-11457 GCA_049605275.1 Phycisphaeraceae bacterium | reverse complement strand
CGCAGCACGTAGTCGCGCGTGCGGTAGCGGATCAGGGGGAGGAAGCCGCGGCCAAAGGACGTCACGACGCGCTCACCCTGCTCGCCGTAGCCGACGGGCTCGTCGGTCTCGGGATCGATGACCTCTTCGAGGTCGGGGTCGGCCGAGCCGAGGTGGTGCTTGTCTCGGAAGGCATCTTCCTGTTCTTCGGACCAGAAGAAGTGCTCGCCGGCGATCTCGTTGGCCACGCTGTTGTTTCGGCCCTCGAACTCGACGCGGGGGACATGCACACGCAGCCGCGGCATGCGGTTCTGGCCGTCGGGGTCCTGCGAGCGCATCTCCATCAGGCTCTCGAGCGCGATGCCCCGTCGCCCGAGCACCTGGCTGAGGTCTTCGAGCGTCTCGAGCAGTCGCAAGAGTTCGGCGAGCCGGTCGCCTTCGATGCGCAGGCGTTCGGATCGATCGTCGTGATAGGCGATCAGCGTGGCGCCCTCGACGCCGAGGCGACCGAGCACGGCGCGCATCTTCTTTTCGTTGAGCACGTACTCGCTCTTCTTGCGTCGGGTGACCTGGAAGAGCGGCGGCTGGGCGATGAAGATGCGGCCCTGCCTGACGAGTTCGGGCATCTGGCGGAAGAAGAAGGTGAGCAGCAGCGTGCGGATGTGGCTGCCGTCGACGTCGGCGTCGGTCATGATGATGATCTTGCCGTAGCGCAGCTTGCCGATGTCGAAGTCGTCGTTGCCGATGCCGCAGTTGAGCGCCTGGATGATCGCGCGGATCTCTTCGAAGCCAAGGATCTTGTCGAGGCGTGCTTTTTCGACGTTGAGGATCTTGCCCTTCAAGGGGAGGATGGCCTGGGTGTTGTGGTCGCGTCCGCCCTTAGCCGAGCCGCCGGCGGAGTCGCCTTCGACGAGGTAGAGCTCGGAGGAATCGACGTCTTTGCTGGTGCAGTCGTAGAGCTTGCCGGGCAGCCCGCCGGAGTCGAGCGCGCCCTTTCGGCGGGTGAGGTCGCGTGCTTTGCGTGCGGCCTCGCGCGCTTCGGCGGCCATGGCGGCCTTCTGGCAGATCTTTTTGGCCATGGCCGGGTTCTGCTCGCACCACGCGCCGAGCGCATCGCCGACCGCGCCGCTCACGAGCCCCTCGACCTCTGGGTTGAGCAGCCGCTCTTTGACCTGGTTGTTGAACGCGGGGTCGGGGATCTTGACCGAGATCACCGCGATGATGCCCTCGCGCCAGTCGTCGCCGGAGACGCTGGTCGAGCCTTTGAGCAGGTTCTCCTGCTTTGCGTAGTTGTTAAAGGTTCGGGTCAGCGCGGTTTTGAAGCCGGAGAGGTGCGTGCCGCCGTCGGGGTTGTTGATGTTGTTGGTAAAGCTCTGCGTGAACTCGGAGTACGCGTCGGTATACATGAAGGCGACGTCGATGACGGATCGCCCGTCGTCGGACTCGGCGTTGATGGAGACGACTTCGGAGACGCCGTTCTTGCCGTCGGCGAGGTAGCGGACCATCTCGGCGATGCCGTCGTCGAACTTGAAGGATTCGTGTCGGCCTTCGCCGCGTTCGTCGGTGAGGACGATCTTGATGCCGGGGTTGAGGAAGGCGCGTTCGCGGAGTCGTCCGGCGATGGTGTCGTAGCTGTGGCTGACGTCTTCGAAGATGTCGGGGTCGGGCCGCCAGTGGATTTTCGTGCCGGTGCCGTCGGCCTCGCCGAGGACGCGGAGTGGGGTGGTGACCTCGCCGCGTTCGAAGGTGATGGCGTGCAGCTTGCCGGCTCGGGCGACTTCGACTTCGAGCCACTGCGAGAGCGCGTTGACGCAAGAGACGCCGACGCCGTGCAGCCCGCCGGAGACCTTGTACGAGTTGGAGTCGAACTTGCCGCCGGCGTGGAGGATGGTCATGACGATCTCGACGGTGGGTCGGCCGTTGAGGTCGGGGTTCTCGTGCTTGTACGGGCCGACGGGAATGCCGCGCCCGTTATCGATGACGGTGATGGATTCGTCTTGTCCGATGACGACTTTGATTTCGTCGCAGTGGCCGGCGAGGGCTTCGTCGACGGCGTTGTCGACGGTCTCCCAGACGAGGTGGTGCAGGCCGGTGGCGTCGGTTCCGCCGACGTACATGCCCGGGCGTTTTCGCACGGCGGCGAGGCCTTCGAGAACGGAGATGGACTCCTCGGAATAGTCGCTGTTGCCGGCGTCTGGCGCGGGCGACGGCGGGGCGGTATCGGGGGTCGAGCCGGTGTCGCTCATGGACGTGGCGTCCTCGCGTTTAGCCCCTTTTTTTCAAGGAAAATCGGCCGTTGGGATCGGCCGGCGGGGCGGTGTGATCGAAGCGATTAGTCTAGCCGATATCAGCCGCTTTCGCCACCGCAAAAAGACGCCGGATCGGTCCGCACAAGCGGATGCGAAGGCGCGCTAGACCGTCGCCAATGGCAAGGGGCCGAGCCCCTCCGGCTCGGCCCCTCGCGGTGGCTATTTGCGTTGTTGAATCGCAGGAGTCATCCGAGCGATCGGTCACCCGTCGCTCTGCTTCATCGCGGCGTGCAGCGGCGACCACGTCTCGGGCTTGTCGAGGATCGTGAGCTCTTCGATGTCCTCGCCGAACATCCGCTTGGAGCGGTTGAGCATCGCCCGGAGAATCGCGTAGGCGAGCAGGGCGAGGAAGACGACCCCGCCGAAGAGCGCGCCGGCGAGGCTGAGTGTTTCGGTCGTCCCGTTGGCGACGGGCAGGTCCACGAGTTTGGCCGGCACGGTGATGCGGGTGCTCGGTTCGCGCTTGGCCTGGTAGTCCTGCGAGGCGTGATAGCCGACGACGGCTCTTCCAAGCGACGCGAGCACCGGCTGGAGCACGCGTTTGTCTTGCCCGCGGAGAGAGAGGTCCGCCCGACCGGGGACGCCGGAGACGTGCAGGTTTTCACGCAGGTAGCTTTCCAGTTTGGCGGGCGACGCGGCGATGCGGATATTTGCGTCGGCCTTGTCCATCTCGACCATCGCGGCGCTCAACACCGCTTCGCTGTAGAGCGACGCCTCGAAGTCTTCGATGAACGCCTCGGTGCTCTGCGCCGCTTCGTCTTCGGGCGGCGTGCGGTTGATCATCATCGACGCTTCGTACACCGGCTCGACGACTTGGACGGCTGCGAGATAGCTCGCGCCCGCCGCCACGAGCAAGGTCACGATCGCACTCATCACCAACGACGCGGCGCGACCCGTCGACCAGCGCTTGACCATCTCGCCTTCGCTGGCTTCGAGGAAGCGCTTGACCTCGACGAGCATCTGACGCTCTTTTTCCAGGCCGGAGAACTGCTGAGAAGACGACTGAATCTTGAGTTCATCGTCTTTGAGGGCGTTCGAGCGCTCGCGCAGCAAATCGCGATAGCGACGCAGCTTCTGCCGGCGGCTCTGCATCAACTGCTTGACCGCGTCGCTCGTCGGGGCGGTTGTTGACGCTGATGCGGCCGACGCTTCGAGTTCGTGCACGCGTGCTTCGAGTTCGGACTCGCGGCGGTGCGCCTCGGCCCGCTCGGCTTCGATCTGCTGGCGACTCTGCTCGAGCGTCGCCTTGAACTGCTCGCGCTTCTGCTCGAGGTCCTGACGCTTGCGCTCCAACTCGGCCAGGCGCTCGTCGAGCTGACGCGCCTGCTCGCGGTCCTCGCCGGATTGCAGCTTGGCCTTAGCCTCGCGCTCGGCGAGCCGGGCTTCGCGCTCGGCGACCTCGGCCAGGCGCTCATCGAGTGCCTCGGCTTGCGGACCGGCTTCGTGGGTTGCGTGATCGATCGCCTGTTCGCGCTCGTTGAGCTCGAAACGCATCTGCTCCATCGACGCCTGCTTGTCGTCCAGCTCTTGCTGGCGCATGTTGATGCGTTCCTCGGCCTGGGCGATCTCGGCGTGAGCCGCTTCGAGATCGCTGTGCCGGGCTTCGAGTTCGAGCCTGGCCTGTTCGAGTTCGGCCTTGGTCTTCTGCAACTCGGCGAGCTTCTCGTCTGCATCCGAGGGCAACTGAGCCGCCTGCTCGACGAGCTCTTCGCGAGCCTGTTCGAGGTGGGCCTGCTGAGCCTCGATCGATTCGGACTTGAGCTTTAGGTCGATCCGCGTCCGCTCGACTTGCTTCTTCTCCTCGACCAGTTCGAGCTTCTGCTGATTGACCACGGCCTGGTCGGCGCGCAGCTGCTGCGTCTCCTTCGCCGTCGCGTCGCGCTGCCGGGCCAGTTCGTTTCGCTCGGCTTCGAACCCGCCGCGGACCTCGTCGATCTCGCGCTGCCAGTTCTCCAGCGCCTCGCGCTCTTGCGCGAGCGACGCGCGGTCGTCGTCGATCTGACGCTGATGCGCATCCAATTCGTGTTGACGCTGCTCGGCCTGCTGAAGCCGCGTGCTTAGATCGGCTTCTTTAGTAGACAGCTCATCGAAACGAGTTCGCAGCTCTTCCTGCTGTTGAGCGATCGCTTGTCGATCGCGGTCGGCCTGTTCGCGATCGGCCTGGGTGCTTTGCTGCATCGATTCGAGGGACGACCGCTCCTCCTGAAGCCGTCCCTGTTCGTCCTGCAACCGCTGGCGTTCGTCCGCGACGGCCTGCTGCTGTTCTTTCAGTTGGTTGAACTGTTCGTCGAGCCCGCGTTGCCGCTCTTCGCAGGCGCGTTGCATCGCCTGCGACTCCTCGCGCAGCTGATCGATGCGCTGGCTCTCTTCCTGCATCTCGCGGAGTTGGCGGTCGGTTTGCGACTGCCAGTCTTTGAGTTGGCCCAGCCGCGACTCGAGATCGCTTAGCAGGTCCAGCGGCTGATTCGAGACGGGGGGCGTCTCGTTGCCGGTCGACGCGTTGGTTGTGTCCTGTCCCATGTGCCACTAATCCGCTGTTTCGGAGATATCGCACCCATCGGCGGGATCAGGGGCCGACCTGAGAGGCACAACCGTTAAAACCGAAAATCTTTGCCGACGCCGATCAGCCGTTTGTTCGCCCGCACAGCCCGGGCGCTTTGACCCGTTTAACCATCCGATAAAATCGTGGCGATGACCAGCCCAAACCCCGTGATTTTGCTGAAAGACCTCAGCTTCGGCTACGACGAGGCGACGCCCGTCGTCGAGCGGATCAACGCCGGCCTTCAACCCGCCAAGGTCACCGCCCTAGTCGGCCCCAACGCGGCGGGCAAAACGACGCTGATAAAACTCATGCTCGGGCTGCTCAAGCCGTGGTCGGGAGCGGCCGAACTCGACGGCCGGGCGATCCACGACGTCGCCGCGCCGACGCGCGCCCTTTCGCTGGCCTATGTCCCCCAGCGCCACGGCGTGCGCTTCGGCTTCACCGTGCGCGAGGTCGTCGCGATGGGCGCGCACGCGGCGGACGGTCGGGCGGCATCCGGCGACATCGAACGCGCGATCCGCGAGGCCGACCTCGACGCCATCGCCGACCGCGTGTTCACCCGGCTCTCCGGCGGCCAACAGCAGCGGGTGATGCTCGCGCGGGCCGAGGTGCAGTCGGCGCGGACGGGGCGGGCGATGCTGCTCGACGAGCCGGGCAGTCACTTGGACCTGCAGCACCGACACGCGATGATGCGTCGGCTCGGCCAACTGGCGGCGCGAGGCCTCGCGGTGCTGGTGGTCTTGCACGACCTCGACCTGGCGGTGCGATACGCGGACGAAGCATGGCTGATGCACGACGGCAAACTCGTGGCCGAGGGCGCGTGGGACGCGGTGCTCAGGCCCGATCGGCTCGGCCCGGTGTACGGCATCGAGATCGAGCGTATCGAACGCGAGCATCGCCGCCCCCTTCTCGCGGTCGTCGGTGAGAATGGGGATACAATGACCATGTCACCTTCGGCGATGCGACAAGCGAAATAAAGGAGCCCCGGCATGGGCGGACTCGGCACGATCATCACCATCATCATCATCGTCGCATGGATCGTGCGCGGCCTGTCCGCCGTGGTCGGCAACGATCAGGAGCAAGGCAAGAAGCCGCAGCCGCGACCGCTGGAGTCGGAGGATTGGGACGAGATGCAGGAGCAGCGTCGCGCAGAGCTGGCCGAGGAGCAGCGGTCGGTGCCCGAGATGCGTGCGGACGCGGGCAACCCGGCCGAGATGACCATGGCCGAGCGGATCGAGCTCGCTCGCCAGCGTGCTCGTCAGCAATCGGGCGGCGGCTCGCAACAAGAGGCGCAGGCCGAGGCGTTGCGTCGTTCGCGCGAGCGCGTCGAACAACAGACACAGCAGGAGCGCCGGGCCGCGCAGCAGCGCCAACGCGCTCAGCGCGAGCGAGCGGTGCAGGAACAAGCCGCCCGCGAACGCCAGCGCCGCCAACAGGCCCAGCGCCGCCGCGCCGCCGAAGAGCAAGCCGAAATCGAGCAGCAGCGCCGCCGACGCTCGCGCAGCAGCCGCCCCAAGCAACCCAAGCCCGCACCCGCCGCGACCGGCAGCCGACGCGAACGCGCCGCAGCGAGCGCGATGGCCCGCAGCGGACAAGGCATCGCCGGCGGGGGCCCGACTCTGACGAAAATCGGCCCGCCCGAAACGACAGCGAATGCCCCGGCCGACGCGCTCGGGCCGATCGATCGCAAGTCGCTCCGCAAAGCCTTCATCATGAAAGAACTGCTCGACAAGCCCGTCGCGATCCGCAGGCCGACCTGCCCTCGTGATGGAACTGCCGCAGTTCAACTCGCCCGACAAACCCAGCGCCGCCGACCACCGGCTCGACGATCCCGTCGCGCGCATCGCCGTCGTCGTCGGCGACATCACCGCGCTCGACCCCGCGCTCGATATCGACGCGATCGTCAACGCCGCCAACGAATCCCTGCTCGGCGGAGGCGGCGTCGACGGCGCGATCCACCGCGCGGCCGGACCGAGACTCCTCGAACACAACCGCACCCTAGGCGGCTGCCCCACCGGACTCGCCAAACGAACCCCCGCGTTCGACCTCGAACAACAAGGCATCCGGCACATCATCCACGCCGTCGGCCCCGTTTGGCCCGCATCGCCATCAGACGGACAACCCCACTACGCCATGCCCGGGGCGCCGAGCGACGACGCGGCCAAACTCGGCTACACCCACGAAGATAACCTCCTCGCGTCGTGCTACATGCAGGTCTTCCAACAAGCGGTCGAACACGACATCCAGCACCTCGCGATCCCCGCGATCAGCACCGGCGTCTACAACTTCCCCAAGCCCCGGGCCGCGCGCATCGCCTTCGGCCACGCCCACGGCCACCTGCTGCGCAATTCGATCCCCAACCGCGTGTCCTTCGTCAGCTTCAGCGAAGACGACGCGCAAGTCGTCCGCGACGCCATCGACACGCGCGGACAGTGGATGGTCAACCGGGGTCGAGTGTGAACGTGTTCGGCGGCGTGTAGCCTTCTTTTGGTGCCCAGTCGCTCGGCCAGAGATCGGCGTTGGTGGTCGCGACGGCCAGCGCGATCGCGACCGCGTTGCCGAGGTTGTAGCTGCGCACTGCGCCGGGGATCGGGATCGCTATTTTCTGCTCGGGCTTGAAACGGGCGTGGACCTCGGGCGGCAGACCTTCGCGCTCGCTGCCGAACAGCAGGATGTCGCCATCGCGATACGCGGGCTCGTCGAAGCGCGTCTGCGCAAACTTGGTCACGGCGTACATGGTCGCGCCCTTCAGTGCATCCGCCCAAGCAAAAAACGCTTCCGGGTTCGCGTGCTCGGTGAGCGTCAGGTCGTCCCAATAGTCCAGCCCCGCGCGTCGCACCGCCTTATCCGACAGGTCCACGATCGTCGGGCCGATCACGTGCAGGTGCGCGTTCATCCCGACGCAGGTGCGCGCGATATTGCCTACGTTTTGCGGGATAATCGGCTGGTAGAGGGCGACGTGCAGCATGCCGAGAGTCTAGCGATCGCGGCGGCTCAGGGCGAGGTCGGTGCGACGGCATCGACGAGGTGCCGGAGCACGTCGTCGAGCGAGCCGTGGAGGGTTTGCATGCGTCCGGCGATGGCGAGCGAGGCCAGGCCGTGCAGCGCGATCCAGTATCGCCCGGCGGCGCGACGGGTTTCCACTTCGAGCGCCGCGTCGCTGAGCCCGAGACTGCCCAGCCGATCGCGGACGACTTCGTGCAAGCCCGCGAAGCCGCCCTGCATGATCTGATCGAACTGCTCGTCGTCGGGGTCGACCGGCGTCGAGAACATGAGGTGGTAGAGGTTGGGGTTTTGGATGGCGAACTGGACGTAGGCTCTGGCGCCGGGCATCCAGTCGTGGTCGTGTTGTCGGCCGGACGCGCTGGCGTCGCAGCAGTTCTGGTGGATCATCTCGAAGCCGCGGGCGATGATGCGCTGGTGCAGGTCTTCGAGCCCGTCGACATAGGTGTACAGCGTCATCGCGCCGACGCCGAGCGACCCGGCGATCCGACGGATGGTGACCGCCTCTTCGCCGTCGTCCCTGAGCATGGCGAAGGCGACCTCGACGATGAGATCGCGTCGGGCTTCGCGGTCGAGCGTTTTCCATTCGCCGGCGTGTGCGGTCGGTCGGGTTGTCTTGTCGAGTGATTCTGGCATTTTCTAGATGAAGTGTCGGACGAGGCTTGACCCGGCGAATCGCGGTTCGTACTGTGTAGCATCGTATCCGTACAGCGTACGGAATGCCATCTTTTTCACCTCGCGTCGCCAGGTTCGAACATGACCGCTGAGAAAAAACCGGATGCTTCGAGCCGCGGCAACACTAAGGCGGCGTGGCAGGGCCTGGCCGGCGGGCTGGTCGTTGCGGTGTTGGTCGGCTTGGCGGTGTATTTCTGGCTGGGGTATCAGCACGAGCGATCGATCGATGCGCGGGTTGCGGATGAACTGGCGGCGCAGACCGCGGGCGGTCCGCCGGAGGACTCGGGTCCGCCGCCGGCGACGGTGAAAGTGGCGCAGGTGGAGTCGCGGGTGATGCAGGAGCGCGTCGCGGTGGTCGGGCGGTTGCTGGAGGTGCGTCGCGCGGTGGTTGCCTCGGAGATCGAGGGCCGGGTGATCGAGTTGCTGACGCCGACGGGTCGCGAGGTGGTGGGCGGCGAGTCGGTGGTGGCGAAGATCGATCCGGTGTGGTCGTCGCTCGCGGTGGAGCAGGCTCGGGCCGACTTGGCCGCGGCGAGGGCGACCGCTCGTCAATCCGCGACCGAACTGAAACACCTTGAAAGCCTGGGCACGCGCAACGCCGCGGACCCACAAGCGATCGACGACGCCCGCGCGACCGCCGAGGCCGACGCGGCGAGCGTGCTCGCTTACGAAGCGGCGTTGCACTTAGCCGAGGAAACGCGCAAGCGCGTCGACGTGATCGCGCCGTTCGACGGCGTGGTCAGCGCGAAACTCACCGAGCAGGGCCAGTGGCTGGACCCCGGCACGCCGGTTGTCGAGATCGTGTCGCGCGGCCTGATCGACGCGGTCATCGATGTGCCCGAGACGTACATCGCGCAGGTGCCCAAGGGCACGGAGATCGAGCTGACGATCGTGCCGCTCGGCCTGACGATCACCGGCGAGGTCGTCGCGGTCAACCCCGACGGCTCGAACGCGGCGCGTACGTACCCGGTCAAGGTTCGCGTGGACGATCGCGATGGGCTGTTGAAAGTCGGCATGAGCGTGACCGCCCGCGTGCCGCTGCGAAGCGATAAGAAATACCTCGTCGTCCCGCGCGACGCGGTGCAGTACGGCGACACCGGGGCGCAGGTGTGGATGTCGCTGGTGATGCCGGCTTCGGCGCCCGGCTCGATGCCGCAGGGTCTGCCGATGGACGTGGATGTGCTGTTCGGCGTCGACGGCTATTTCGCGGTGGAGCCGAAGCCGAAGATGCAGGGCATGACGCTGAACCCGGGGATGGACGTGGTGATCGAGGGGGCCGAGCGTTTGTGGCCGACGCGTCCGCTGGTCGTGATGAACGGCGGGGATCAGGCGGCGCAGCAGTAGTCCGAGTTTTTAGGCGCTCGTACCGCGTGTCGCGCCGCACCCGACGAAGTGAGTTTGCTCGATGGACCCGATCCGTTTCGCGATTGATAACCCGGTCAAGGTCGCGGTCGGCGTGATCCTGCTCATGCTCTTCGGCGTGCTCGCGGTGGTGTCGATCCCCGTGCAACTCACGCCCAACGTCGATCCGACCATCATCACCGTCAGCACCGAGTGGGAAGGCAAGAGCCCGGAAGAGGTCGAACGCGAGATCATCGAGGAGCAGGAAGACGTCCTGAAAAACATCTCGGGCCTGGTCAAGATGACCGCGACCGCGACGCAGGGCCAGTCTGAGATCGAGCTCGAGTTTACGGTCGGCAAAGACCTGCAATCGGCGCGCGTCGAGGTGAGCGATGCGCTTCGCGAGGTGCCCGAGTATCCCGACGATGCGGAAGAGCCGGTGATCACGGACGGCGAGGCGGGGCCGGGCAGCCCGATCGCGTGGCTGCTCCTGACCAGCGACTTGCCGGGCTTCGACGTGCAGACGCTCGGCGATCTTGCGGAGGATCGGATCAAGCCGATGCTCGAGCGCGCGGAGGGGGTGAGCGAAGCGCGGGTTTACGGCGGGCGTGAGCGCGAGGTGCACATCAAATTCGATCCGGAGAAGGTCGCGCAGCGCGCGATCACGATCACGCAGCTCGGCGACGCGCTGCGTCAGGAAAACCTCAACGTCTCGGCCGGCAACCTGCGCGAAGGGCGGTACGACCCGCGGATCCGCGTGATGGGTCAGTACGACAATCTTGACGCGATCCGCGAGACGATCGTCGCGTACGACTCGGGCGGTCCGATCCGCATCAGCGATATCGCCGAGGTCGAGTTGACGTTTTCCAAGCGTCGTTCGTTCGTGCGGTCGCGCGGCGAGTTGGCGATCGCGATGCCGGTTTATCGCGAGCCGGGCAGCAACGTCATGGCGGTGATGGGCGAGTTGAAGAAGGCGATCGATCGGATCAACGGGACCGACGAGGCGGACGGCATGCTCGACGCGGTGGGGGCGAGCCTGGTGCTCGAGCGCGGGTTGGATCGCGACCCCGAGTTGAACCTGCGGCAGGTCTACGACGAGACGGGTTACATCGAAGATGCGCTGGCGCTGGTGCAGAGCAACCTCGTCATCGGCGGTGTGCTGGCGATCATCGCGCTGCTGTTGTTTTTGGAGCTGGGCCGACGGCCGTTGATGGTCGTGTGCGCGGCGCCGGTGCTGTTGGTGTTGATGCTGGGGGTGTTGCTGCTGCCGAGGGATCAGGCGCCGTGGTGGGCGTCGGTGGGGCTGTTGATCCTCGCGGGGATCGCGGTGTTGTACATCGCCCGGCCGACGCTGATTATCGCGCTGGCGATCCCGATCTCGGTCATCGGGACGTTCGTGGTGATGTACCTGGCGGGGCGAAACCTCAACGTGATCTCGCTGGCGGGCCTGGCGTTCGCGGTGGGCATGGTGGTGGACAACGCGATCGTCGTGTTGGAGAACATCTACCGTCTGCGCCAGGCGGGCTATCCCGCGCACCGCGCTGCCTATGAGGGGGCGCGGCAGGTCTGGGGGGCGATCCTTGTCTCCGCCCTGACGACGGTGCTGGT